>DAOUWX010000160.1 GCA_030666935.1 Atribacterota bacterium
ACTCAGCCAGACTAGTAGAAGTCAATTTTTAGTGCGTATCTTTTTCTCATCAAGAATTAAATTGAAGGAATTAGCCTTTGAAATAAGGAGATATAAAAAGGAAAAAGAAGAGCAGTCAAAATATTTAAATAAAGTTGAACAATGGATCAAGGATTATAGCCGGGAAAGAAAATTTAAAGATGATACTTTTTATTGGAATTTAATAGTTAAAAAGGAGTATAAGAGTATTACTTCCGGGATAGAGTGGGCTAATGAATGTTTGCAATTGATTGAACAAAAGAAGAGAAAAAAAAGAGGGCATTAACTGGTACAGCCTTCCACTTAGTCGAGAGTACTCCCACTCTTTTTGCCGGTATTGTAAAAGTGTTAAAAGAACATGATGAGATGTTTAAGAATGAAGTTGAGAAAATGGGCTTAGAATGTATCATCATGAAATATGGAGATAAAATATCTGTATAGAAATTTTACAACGGCGTATAGTAAAGCATATCTGGCTTTGTGTCTTCAGCACTTCGCTCAAATTACCCTTCGAGGAACTTCAAATACATTCGGAACATTAGGTGTAAAAAAATGAATAAAAATATATTAAAAAGGCTTATTCAGGTATTATTCACACTAATCATTCAAGGAATAATACTTTTTATTTCAGCCTGGACTATTAAATGGTACTGGGCTTGGATTTTTTTATCGCTGGGGATTGTTATTCTTATAATAAACCTTTCTGTCATCTCCGTTGAATTAATGGAAGAACGAGGCAAGAAAAAAGAAAATGTAAAAAAATGGGATAAGATTTTAACCTCCATTATTACTATACCAATGTTGGGAATTTATCTTTTTTCAGGATTGGATTATAGATTTGGCTGGAGTATTAATCCGAATATTCTCATTTACATAATCGGTTTAGTATTTTATTTCCTTGGTTCAATGCTTTTTACCTGGTCAATGCTATCAAACAAATATTTCTCAACAATGGTAAGAATACAGATTGAACGAGGTCATGAGGTGGCTATAGGTGGTCCATATAAATATATACGTCATCCCGGTTATGTTGGATTTATTGTTATGGTATTCGCGACTCCTTTATCTTTGGGTACTTTATATGCTTTAATAATGTCTGGGATAACAACAATCCTGCTTATTATTCGGACAGCCTTAGAAGACAAAACGCTAAAAAATGAGTTAGCTGGATATTTAGAATATTCTAATAAAGTAAAATATAAATTAATACCATTTATCTGGTAATATTACGCCACCATAACACGAATCTTTTTTGCCTTATTTTCCTGAAATATTTGTTAAAGTAATAATATATTACATAAACTTGTAATAATAACAAACATATGTTATAGTGCATATGGTTATATGATTTTAAAGGAACGAGGTGTAATAAAATGCCTACATTATATAAGAATCTAGGTTTTAAAGTTAAAAAATTAAGAGAGAAAATAGATATATCACAGTCCAGTTTAGCTGAAGCATTAGGTGTAGATCGGGTGACCATTTCAAAAATTGAAAACGGAGAAAGAAAAATATATGCGGAAGAAATAAAAAAGCTTTCAGAGTATTTTAATGTTTCTTCAGATGTATTGCTTGATTTAAAAGAAGATATAGAAGTAATCATTGAAAAAAATACAACTAAGCAGAAACCAAAAAAGGAAATACGAATAAGCGTTCCCCAAAAAAATCTGCAAAAATTCAAAGAAGTATTGCTCTATATACTAAATAAAATTGGGTCAAAACCAAATATAGGAGAATCGGTATTGTACAAACTGCTTTACTTTATTGATTTTGATTTTTATGAAAAATACGAAGAACAACTCATTGGAGCAACCTATATAAAAAATCATTATGGTCCTACTCCCAAAGAATTTATAAAAATAGTTAAAGAGATGGAAGGCAAAGACCTGATTAAAGTAAAAGACAGCTACTTTAAACATCCTCAGACTAAATATTTATCTAAAAGAGAATCGAATTTGACCAGGTTAAAAGCTCATGAAATAAAAATGATTGATAGCGTATTAGATAGATTATCTGATATGAATGCCACCGAAATAAGTAATTATTCCCATAAAGATGTACCATGGTTAACGACTAACAATGAAGAAATAATAAATTATGAATCTGTATTCTACCGCACAAAACCCTATTCGGTGAGGACCTATATTGAAGAAAATATTTAATGAAGTGTTAATGCTTCCTGATTTCAAGAAAGATTTTAAGAAGTTAGAGAAAAAATATCCTACTCTAAAGCAGGATTTAGAAGTATTTGTAAGTACCCAGCTTAAATTATCTCACAAATTAAATATTGAAAATAGCGGAATTGTTCGAATCTCAGGACTTTCCATATCAAAACCCAAAATCTACAAAGCCAGAAAATTTGCCTGTAAATCATTAAAAGGAAAGGGCTCTTGCAGTGGAATAAGGATTATTTATACGTATTTTGAAGATGATGACCGAATAGAGTTAGTTGAAATATATTTTAAAGGAGATAAAAAAAACGAAGATCGAAAAAGAATTTTAAAATACTATTCAGATGAAAAATAAAAAATTCAAGCAATATTAAAATAAATTTTTTTATCCTAATTCATTTGACTCTGTTAAAGGTCTAATCTATAATTTAGGAAATTCAATATTTGAATATAATAACCTAAAAAGATATAATGGGCTTTAGTTATGAGAAATCCTATAAAAACTGGGGAAAGTTACCGGTATATCGAGCTCATACAACATTCACCTTTGTAATATTAGGACACAATTTTCGATTAGGAGTAGATATGAACAAATATTTTACAATCATCCTCAACCCAACTGCGAATCAGGGAAATGCGAAGAAAAAAATCCCTTTAATAAAAGAATTCTTTTCAAAAAATGCAGTAGATTTCAAAATTGTTCTTACAGAAGGAATCGATCATGCTACTTCCATAGCAGAATCGAGTGCTCAAATTCCTGATAACGTAATCGTAGCCGCCGGTGGGGATGGTACTTCTAACGAGGTAATAAACGGACTTATGTTTAGTTCCCGTAAACCTGAATCATCATCAATCCATCAAAATCGTTTACAGTTTGGTGTCTTACCCATTGGTCGTGGGAATGACTTTGCCTTTGGAGCAGGAGTTCCACACGATCTTACAGAGAGTATGCGCCTTCTTCTTGATGGAATTTTTTGTCCAATGGATGTTGGGCTTATTACCGGAGGTAACTTTCCTGAAGGTCGGTACTTCGGAAACGGTGTTGGTATCGGCTTTGATACAATTGTCGGGCTAGAGGCAGCAAAAATGAAGCATTTTCATGGGGCGGCATCATATATCATTGCAGCGATTAAAACATTAATTATGCTCCCCAAAGCTCCGACAGTCGAAATATCTTACAAAGATAAAAAGCAGATACTTACTCCGGCTCTTATTTCTATCATGAATGGGAAACGGATGGGAGGAGCCTTCTTTATGGCTCCTGATGGAGATATGAGTGATGGACTGCTTAATCTTTCCATAACACACCAGGGGACGAGAATTTCTTTGCTCAAGGCTATGATACTCTACATGAAAGGGAAACAAAGCAGGCACCGTGGTACATTTACTGACTCTGCTGAAAAATTCTCCCTAAAAGCCCTTTCAGGAAGTATGACAGCTCACGCTGATGGAGAAACTATCTGTGTTGCGGGCACATCTCTGAGGGTTCAGATAATTCCCTCAGCACTTCAATTAATTACAAGAAGAAAGCTGCCATGACATTAACTGGTAGATTTATAACCTTTATCATCAAACTGCTATTAAAGATATTTTGTAAAGTTGAAGGGGACAAACTGGAATCTGTCCCCCATCAAGGACCTTTGATTCTTGTGATTAACCATATTAATTTTCTTGAGGTTCCGCTCATATACACGCTTCTGCTTCCCCGCAAGGTCTGTGGAATTTCAAAAAAGGAAAACCAGGACAATTGGTTCCTAAGGATACTGGCAAAAGAATGGGGAGCTATCCCTGTTAATAGAGAAACCCCGGGCATCTCCACATTTAAAGAAGCGGGAAAAGTTCTGAAAGAGAAAAAAATCCTTTGCATTGCTCCGGAAGGGACAAGAAGTAGCACCGGTGTGCTGGCTAAAGGCCACCCGGGAGTTGCTTTTTTTGCCCTACAAAATCGCGTTCCAATATTGATTGTCGCACATTATGGAGCCGAAAATTTTTGGTACAATATAAAGAGGTTAAAACGAACACGTGTCACCTTTGTTGTTGGGAAGCCCTTCATGCTTGCGAGTGAGATGAAGATAACGAAGAAGGTTTATCAGGAGGTGACCGATCAGATCATGGCTCGCATGGCATCCATGTTACCTGAATGTTACCGTGGTGCATATGCAGATATGAAGATTATTTCAGACAAGTATATCAGAGTTAATTGTCAATACTAACAAGAATAAAAATATGACCTTCTGAATTTTTTTTACCTTATTTCCCTCTGCTTGAACTTCTGTCATTCCCACACCCACTTTCGGAAGTGTAAACTACGGTGGGAATCTATCCCTCTGTCATTGCGAGCTTGCTGAAGGCAAGTGTGGCAATCTCATTACTTCTTATGTCATTCCCATGAAACCTGTCCTCGACCTGATCGGGGAATGGGAATTCATCTTTCCTCTTCCCCCTTTATTTAATCTTTCATTATCTTTCTTTATTTCGTATTTCTTGTTTTGTTTTTAATGCTATTGACTAATTTATCTCGAACCTCGCATTTTTAATCGGTCAATCGGTCAATCAGCGAATTGGTCAATTGAATAATCTCGCATCTTGTAAAAAACTTTTTCTTTCAAAAAGAAGGATTTTTTAAAACCCTTGTCGTATTAGTATCAAAACGTAGAAAAATTGGGAAACACTAAGCCCCTTAGACCGC
>DAOUWX010000389.1 GCA_030666935.1 Atribacterota bacterium
CAAAATATGAATAAAATCCTTTGGTTTAATCTCTACTTGATCTAAATAACTCTTTTCTCCCACTTGAATTACTACAGGCACAACCTGAATATTGTACTTTTTAATTATCTCTGACGGTAAATCACAGGTTGAATCAGTAACCAACCCGATACTTTTTGTTTGAGTATCAAGTTTGATCTTGGTATGCTGTTTTTGCATATCATCAACTTTGGTTTTTGCTATGGTTCCGAATTCAGACAATTCATTAAAAACATCTTCCGGTTTATCAGTGTGAATATGGATATGGGCTTTGTTTTTAGAGCCGGCAATGATCAGTGAGTCCCCTAAAAAAGTAATTTTTTGCTTAATGGTTCCCAGGTCTAAGTCATTACCTTCGAGTAAGCATTCAGCACAGAACTGAAAATTAATTTCAGAATCAACCTTTTCTAAATTGAAACTACTCATTTTTTTAGTAGTAGAAGCAATTACTTTTAAAGATTTTATTTTACCACATTCAATAAAATTAACTATTCCCTCTAATATATTAACAAATCCCTGGGCCCCGGCATCGACTACGCCTGCCTTTTTTAATATCAGGAGTTTATCGGGTGTTTTGGCCAGGGAATCCTTCGCTTTAGATAATGATTTTTTAAAAAGCTCGGCAAAATCAGGGGTGTGGTGAGCGTTCTCCGCAAGATGGTTTGCCCAATCTTTCATTACTGTAATAATAGTTCCCTCTTGGGGATTAGAAATTGCATTTCTTGCTTGTTCTGCTGCCTTAGTGGCAGCCTGGGCAAAAGCTTCTGTACTAAGACGTACTTTTCCCTTGGTTGCTTCTGCAAATCCCTGGAAAAATTGAGCCAGAATGGCTCCGGAGTTACCGCGTGCCCCGGTCAAAGCCGAATCAGCAATAATATTACTAATTCTAGCAAAAGAAGATTCTTTACATTTTTTAATCTCTTTTACAATGCTGTTCATAGTAGCTACCATATTAGTACCTGTGTCCCCATCGGCTACCGGGAAGACATTAATATCATTCAAATGCTGTTCCATCTGATTTATTCGTTGAGCAGAATTTATAATAAAACGTTTAAACCGAATACCATTTAAATATTTTATTTGAATTTTCATTTTAAAACATTTTCACTCCTTCTCAATATTATTTAACTTGTATACCAGAAAAATTACTACTATTTATAATATACTATAGTTTTTATCTAAAATCCTTCTTTTTTTTAAAATTTTCTCCTTAAAAATATCTGAAATGAAACTTAATTATGGTTATACATACTTAGTGAACTGGGTAACTGGGCAACCGGTAGACTGGGTAACTAATTAACAAAATATATACTGCTTTGCTTCACCTTTTCTCCGGTGATTTCCTGCCATACCTGGCTGTAAATAGCAATCTGCTTTTGGTAGACCTCGACCAGTTTTGGGTAATCCTTTTCATTTTTCGGCCGGTCAGTCTTGTAATCTATCACTACCCAGCCACCAGCCTCTTTAAAGACCAGGTCAATAGTTCCGGATAGAATCACCGGGTGGGAATCCTGCCCGGCTAATTCGGTATAAAGAGGATGAGCGGGTTCAATATTTATGGTAAAGGGGACTTCACTATATTTAAGTTCTGCTTTTTTCAGCCGCTGATATAAATCGCTCTTTTTAAATTTCCGGACAACCCCCCCCAATTCCTCTTTTCTCTTTAGAGATATCCCTTGTTCTTCCAGTGCCTTTTCCGTATGTAAAGACAATAACTGCTCATCAGGATTCTCTTTAATTAAATAATCGAAGATTCTATGAACGGCACTCCCCCAGGCTGCTCCGCCCACATCAACCGTGGTAACCTTTCGGTGTTTTTCCTCATCTTTAAAATCAGTCGGTGTTTTTTCAAAATAACTGCTTTTTGATAAATCTTTCACCCATTGCCCGCATTCTTCTTGAATCTC
>DAOUWX010000054.1 GCA_030666935.1 Atribacterota bacterium
AAATTTCTATACAGATATTTTATCTCCATATTTCATGATGATACATTCTAAGCCCATTTTCTCAACTTCATTCTTAAACATCTCATCATTTGCAACATTTAGTTTCCTTGACAACAGGAAACCACAATTATAATGACAGGGTATGACTTTTTTAGGCGACATAGTTTTCACCGCCACCAGGGCTTCCTCCACATTCATCGTATTCCTATACACCTCTCCACCAATAGGAATCATCAATACATCCGGTTTTACTATGTCTTCCCATTCTTTTTGCAGGAGCGTGTCCCCCAAATTGATAATGGTTTTATTTCCAATGTTGATTTTGAATCCGATGGCACCGAGACCAACTCTTTCGCCGGGACCGGGCGTTTCGTTAAGAAGTTTTAATCCCAAGAATTTGACGACTACAGGACCGTGCACGGCTTTAAGCCCTTCAATCTTGACATCATCCAAATCAACCACCTCGCCAACATCTATCGGATAAACCTTTTCGAGATGGGTGGAATACTGAATGTCTTTGCCGCGCGGAGCTACAATAAAAGTTTTTTCTCCTTCTTTTTTTACCAGTTCCTTTCCGCAGACAATCGGGGCATCAGCAGCCTCCGCTATCTTATCGGCATACCAGTAGTGGTCAGGATCACCGTGCGTGACTAAAATATGAGTTATACTGTTCCATTCCGATTTCGGGATCAGACTGCCGAGTTTAAACAAATAGGTGTTGAGCCCCGGGTCAATGGCAATTTTAATCTTTTCATTCTCGATAATAAAAGAATTGTAAAGGAAATGTTTTATTTTCATAATTCTTTCCTCCTAATATAATATATCATAACATTTTGCGGATATGCGAAGTGTAAAGCATACAGTTAAAATTGTAGAAACCATCGGGTAATTTAAACATATCCCTTTAAGCCCCAAATTGGCATATCTTGCGAAGTACTTCGTTTAGGCTCTTAAAATTAGGACCTCCGCAATTCTCTTACATCATCGCAGAGGTCCAAATTTCCGACTAACTTTTTACTGTCTTCTTAGCCCGTTTTCCAACTACAGACTCGAATAGCACAAAAAAGATGTAACCTGCCAGACTAAGCCAGCCCAGCCAATCGCCCATGCGGACAAGGGGAGCATCGCCTGTACCGAGGGGTATATCCATAACCAGAGTCAGACGTTCTCCTTCCGGATTAAGTTTCAAGGCCAGAAGGCGGCCATAGGGGTCAATCAGTGCAGTATTATGTGCTACACCGGTAAAGACTATGGCAACCCGATTCTCAACAGCTCGAAAGACAGAGTTGGTCCACAATTGCTCGCCGACTCCACCAAACTCACGGATAGGTGCGGCAATCAACTGTGCGCCGTTGCGGGATAGGGTACGGGCAACATCGGTATAGTTCATGTCGTGGCAAATCATGGTTGCCAGGTGTCCCAGTGAGGTGTCGTATACCGGGTAAACACCCGCGGTTGGAGTTGGCGGTTCGCCAAAAGCATGGTTCTTGCCGTATACATCCAGGAACTCACCTAATGGAGTGAGCACCACGGCTTCATTGCGAAACTCGGTTTCATTAGAAATCACATAGGTAATGAAGAAGTAAGCACCGGTCTCAGTAGCCAGGGCACGTAGTTCTTCGGTATGTTCCAGTTTCGGGTCAAAGGCCAGTCCCATTTCGGGAGTGAAGATAACCTGTGCACCCTTTCCAGCAGCCTCACGAATTTGATCGGTGAGCACTTGAAAACGCAGTTGGGCTGGCGTATCCGTGTCAATGTGGGCTGGTTCAGGGAAATTGGGCTGGAGTGCTGCCACACGCACAGTCGTCGCATCTACAGGGGCACTGTTCAAAATAAATAAGCTCATACTAATCCAGACTACCAGGGTAATGCCAGTACCTACTAACCAGCGTTTACTTGCATGGATATCCACCGGAACAACATCTCCTGGCTGCCATTTGCGATCGAACCAAGCCATCGCTCCCTGGGCCAGGGTAAAGTTAAATAGCATGATGACCAGATTCATCCCGTAGATACTGAATACCGAGACCGGCTGGATCAACCAGGCTTGCGAAGCTTGGGTATAGCCGGTAAAGGCATTGGTGGCCAACATAGGAATGAAGGTACGGATCATCTCAAAGCCCACCCAGTTGATGACACCTTGCAAAATGAACCAGCGGTAGCGAGTCAACTCATGGAACTTGCGCTCTTTCTGTAGAAAGAACACTATAATAGCAATCCATACTCCCAAGTATTTGAAGAAAAAGCCTCCTTCATCGCCAAATATTCTTGCCAGGTACGGCCCCAACCAGAATAGCAGGGCGATAGCAGGCGCCAGACTCGACCATTTACTGGGCAGCAGCCGGTGCTGGGCAAAGACATAAGGGACGAATGCGATCCAAATCAGCGGCCAGATGCCATAAGGCGGAAAAGACAACAGTAACATTATGCCGCTGATTGCGGATAGGATGACGCCCAGCAAGAAATACATGGGTTTTACATTTTTTGTTTTGACACTGGAAACTGTAATCATTTTTATTCCTCCTTATTCTTTGTTTAGTAAATGTTTTTACAAAAAGACAGTTTATTATTTCTTCTCTTTTTCTACCCGACGTACACGCTTGCTTTCTGCATCAGCTTTTGTGAGCAGATAGATCATGCCACCCAAACACAAAAGGAAAATGCCAATGCCAATGGGGGAACCCCATCCTAACATCAAAAACCAGTTTTCCATCTTTTTCACCTCCTTTTAAAATAGTAAGAGTGTCAAGGGGACGGTTCTTTTGACATTTTTACAATACCGGCAAAAAGAGTGGAAGTACTCTCAACTAAGTGGAAGGCTGTACCAGTTAAAATTAAAACAATTCACAATGCTCCCAGTTAATTCCCTCTTTTTTTTCTCTTCTTTTGTTCAATCAACTGCAAACATTCATCAGCCCACTCTATCCCGGAAGTAATATCCCTATACGCCTTTTTAACTATTAAATTCCAATAAAAAACATCATCTTTAAACTTTCTTTCCCGACTATAATCCTTGATCCATTGTTCAACTTTATTTAAATATCTTGACTGTTCTTCTTTTTCCTTTTTATATCTCCTTATTTCAAAGGTTAGTTCCTTCAATTTAATTCTTGATGAGAAAAAGATACGCACTAAAAATTGACTTCTGCTGGTCTGGCTGAGTTGATCAGGGAATTTATTCAGCCAGTTTAAAAAGGTTTCTTTGCCTTCTTTGGTAAGTTGATAAACTTTACGATCCGGTCTTTTTTCCTGTGGTATAATCTCAGATTTAACTAATCCTTTTCCCTCCATTTTATTTAGTTCCCGGTATATCTGACTCATCTGAGCAACCCAAAAAAAACCCATGGGATGATCAAGGATTTTTTTTAAATCATAGCCGGTCATCGGCTTATAGTTTAATAAACCTAATAAAGCATTTCCTAAAGACAAATGAAATCACCTCTTATTATTTTTTTATATAACACTTATTATATAATACATGTATAATAAATATCAAATAATTTTGAATTTAAAAAATTTATAATGGTAAATGAGGAAACAAAAGAAGGGTATAATGAGGGAATATTTTTAAGGATGGCTTCATTGCGGGTTAGTTCGCACTTAATTGCATAATGCTCCCGGGCTTTGCAAAGTGCAGAGTATTTTATTTTAAAATAAACGAGATCTGGTTTTAGCACAATAATAACACGCCGAAAGATTATCCCCTGTCGTATTTTATAAAATATCTAAATCTGTTTTGTAAGCACCGACTAACTTCGCCAGGGCGGAGACTTCCTCGGGATGAGCAAACAAAGCACAAGGCATACCTTCGGTTTCTAGTAGGTGTTCGTTTTTGCATATCTCTTTAAAGAGGGGGCTGGCCAATCCTTCCCGTAAAGTAGAATTAGTAAGATTATGAGTGGCAATATTTGATACCGGGCAGGGGGTAAGGTCTCCTGCCGGGGTAATATGGGCAAAACCTCTTCCCGCTGATACACATCCTCCGAAATATTCTTCATCCTTTGGTGAGTGAATTATAAAAATGGGGTTGGTCGAACGAAATTTAAGGATTCGTGCTCTAAATTCTTTTCTTTCTTCCGGTTTAAGAAGGAGAGAGTGATCTGTTAACTCCGTTTTGGACTGGGGCAGAGGTGCTTGGGGAATATATTCAATTAGAAAGAGTATTCTTATATTCTGTTTAATCAAATTATCAATATTTTCAGGATTCATCCAGTACCTAAAGTTCATCCGGGTAACAGTGGCAGATATTCCTGTAGGTACGCCTATTTGGTCAAGGCTTTTAATTGTATTTAAGGCTTTTTTGTAGACTCCGGTCCCTCTTCTTTTATCGGTAAATTCAGGACTTCCTTCTATACTTACGATGATAGCCAGGTTGGTTGAGCATTTTAAGAGGTTATAATCGGCCTTGGTGAGAGTAGTTCCATTGGTAAAAATTACAAATGTCTGGTCTTTAAATTCCTCACAAAGCCCTATCAATTCAGGGAATAAAAAAGGTTCTCCACCGGCAATTATATTAACGAATATTCCTATTTCACCTGCTTCTTTTATGACTTTACGCCATTGTTCACGATTTAGCGGAGTTTTGGCTTGAGTTTTATTTTTTACATTTTTAGGCCTCTGGATATTACCAGCAGTTGAGGAATAACATCCTTCACAATTAAGATTACAGCGGGGAGTAATACTTATGATTAAGGTCGAGGGCACTTGCAATCCGTTTTTTAATTCTTCTTCCCGGATTTGTCGGGCATTGCTGTAAGCCTGATAAAGAGGAAAAAAACTTTTAAGATAACGAGGGTGCTGAAGGACCCAGGAGATTAATTTTTTCCCTATATTAGGATTTATTTTATTAAGAGTATCTTTGAGTATTTTTATATTTGCTTTATTAAGATTTTTTCCTATAATCTTTAAATCCATTTTTCATTATCCTTATTTATAATTTAAAATTACTTTTAAATTTTTAGGTTTTATTTTTAAGCTAACTGAAGGACAATAATTTCCCCAAAAAAATTTATAAAAATTATACCTGATATTTTAAATAGAATCAAATAAATTAGTAATCGTGTCGAGGGTCAAGGAGAGAAGTATATATGCGCTGTTGTGCGAAGTTGCCCTCATTTTGTCCTTGAAACAATCCAAAAACCAATCAGCATGCTGGCTTCATGAGATTTTAAGACCCGGATTAACTTAGATAATTTGGTTTTTCTAAGTTTTGGAACCCTTATAGCTGGATCTACGATAATTAATTTATCGTTCTCAGTCTCAATCTCTTGAATTAAAGAAACATGCTCTATGTCTCCATCATCAAATAGAAACTGACTATTGTAGCAAATAATGATATCATTATCGTTCATAAGATTTTGAATAACAAATTCTGAAACATTTTTTATTTCCTGAACATTATAAATAGTCAATTCTAAAGGAAGATTATTTTTAATGAAATAGTTGTTGATAGAGTATTGCTTTTTACTGGTTTGTGTTCCCCAACCAGTTTTCGGAATTCTGCCTATTCGTGCTTTACTAAACAAGTGCGCCTTTTCCTTAGGTACAATCAAACCCAGTTGATAACCGATTTCCTCTTGTGAAGAAAATTCAAGGCCTCTCCTCTCTTGAACCATTTGAAGAACGGCTGGGACACAACAATATTCTTTTTCTGTTTTTAGATTATATTTTGGAATTATGCTAATCTTCATGGTGACCACTTAATATTAATTTTTGTTTATTTTGTTTATAGGTAATTTCGCATAACCTATTAAGAATAAAAAAAGTTGATGCATAACATCAATTTGAACGAAAAAATAGTGAAGTCTTTTATCCTCTGTTATATGACCGAGCGAAGCGAGGCAAGGCACGAAGTACCGCTGGGTTGCCCTTTACCCTTCGCCCTTCCATCAAAACCGTAGTTTCCAGTGTGTTTCAAACTTTATTATCTGCCATGTTCATTCTTTCTACGTCCTAACAACCGTATGATTCCTAACAAGAAATTCGCTCTTGGCACCTTCTGCATATAGAGTTTGTAGTCATCACCAAACTTTTCAATATTTCGCTGATTTCCTGATTGAATAATTAGGTAGCAGCAAACAATACCTACAATAGTACTAATTGTAACTATCCAATTTTGCCCTAAGAAAATATGAGAAAAGAACATCACCATTCCACCTAAATACATTGGATGCCGAACAATACTATAAATTCCACTATCAACTACATTACTGGTACCCTTCCTACGAAGGGTATATACAGATAGAATAAAAAATAATGCGCCGATTCCTAATATTGTATATCCTGCAACTACCAATTCTTCGATGGTTGGGGGAAATAAGTTCATCATAATAATGTTAAGAAAGAAAGTAATTCCTAAAATAACCATTAAAATGTTATCTTTTACCTCTTGCTTCATATTCAATGTTCTCCTTTATAATCCTTTCCAATTGCTTTCCAATTTTTGATTAGCATGATTAAACCGTATACTCCTGCTCCAAATAATCATAGTTTTTCTTTATATCCACACTAATCGGAAATTGGCAAGTGGCAATTGTAAGTATCATATTTAATCATCCCTTTCAAGTATTTTTCAGCTTCTTCTAATAAATAATAGTCGTATATAAAACATAGCTGACATGTTAAAATGTTGGAGTATTTAAATAGAACAATATCAAATATTAGACTCCCGTATCTTGGAAATAAACAGGTGTGTCCTTATTATTTTCTTTATTATTCTTCAAACCCACCTAGCTGCAATCACATTTTAAAAGTATATCAATTATTTTAAACATTGACCTGATACCTTTTTGTGCATAGCGAAACTGATTTAAATTCCCGATTAAGTAAATATCCATTATCGGATGGTAAAACATAAAAGAACCTATTGAGCCGGCATTTCCCCATACATTATATTTTTTGGGCATTAAAAGAGGAATGGTTCGAAAAGCCATTAATCCGTATCCATAATCAATACCTATAGAAAATTTCGCCCAATCTTTCATTTTCTCAAAAGTATCTTCTCTAATAATCTCATGTGTCACCAATCCTTTCATGAATTTCAGTAAATCTTCGGATGTAGCTACAATTCCACCACCGGCATAATCAATACTAAGACTGCGGTATTGTGTCACATTGGTATTGCCCGAATATAAATCCGCCACCGGGTAGTCGCTTTTTACTATTGATTCAGAATAATGAGCCAAATATGAGTGATTCATCCGGAGAGGCTGAAAAATGTAACGCCGAAGGGCTTCATGGAAAGGTGTTGAAGTTATTTTCTCAATAATTAATCCTAAAATATGATAGCCTGTATCTGAATAATGAAATCCTTTTCCGGGAGGGAAATGTGATTCCAAATGCTCTTTTGACCATTGGATCGTTTCCTGGGGAGTCCAGAAACGGGATGGTTCATCAAAAATTATATCAATCATCGATTTACCCTGTTTCGGTTTATCATCGAAATAGTCATGCAAACCTGATGTATGATTCAATAAATGTCTGATTTTTATTTTATCGGTATAATCCTTCCCTCTGTAAATATGTAAGTTGTGTAATAGATTATTATCTAAAAACTGAGTGATGGTATCTTCGTAAGATATCATTCCCTTCTCAACCAAAATGCCCATAAGAACAGAGGTAAACAACTTACCAATACTGGCAATAAAATAAGGCTGCTGTGCATTGGCAGGCCTACCGCCGGTTGAGCCTTCTGCCATATTCAGGTGAATGCCGAGCTTTTCTGAATGAATTAATAAATAGGCATTGTGTATTTTGGGGTCTTTCTGTACTGTTTCAGTAAAATATTCCGCAATTAATGATTGAACTTTTTCTTTCTTCATTTACTTACCGCTCCTCTTGTAAAGTTTTTTTAACTATTATCAAAATAATTTGTTTTTAGTTTGTCTTATTTGGGTCTAACCAGTCCTCCCAGAGCTCCACCGACTAATCCCAATAAACCGAAATAAAGGGTAGATATAAAAATTCCTCCTCCTAATATTGCACCAACCATTCCACCTAATGCCCCTCCAAATAATCCACCAGAAACAGTGCCTACAAAACCACCTAAACCAGGAAGGATGAGTAATGCCAATATTCCTCCGAAACTCCCACTTAAAAAACCGGCCAATGCCCCCTTTCCTGCTCCTCTAACAATCAATCCGGCGATAAAACCGGCAAGAAGCGGGCCGAACAAAGGAACAAAACCTAAAATAGACATGGCTATAATTCCCACCAATACTCCCCAAAACATATTGTGACCTCCTTTTTTATTTCCCCTCTCGAAGAAAGTTTTCCATTCTCTATTTTTAATACTAATACGACAAAAGTTTTAAAAAATCCTTCTTTTTAAAAGAAAATGTTTTTTACAAGATGTGCAGGTTGCAAGATTATTTAATCTTCCGGTCAACCAGTCTACCAGTCATTCGGTCAAATAAGCCTACAAGAGGGGAAGTTCAGGCTTCTTAAAATAATCATTAGTGAATAGTAAATAGTATTTAGAGGGAAAGAGAGGATAGAAAAATGGGCAATAAATTACCCCGCTGAATGCAGGGTAATTTATTGTATTTAAATAACCAAATTTACTCTTATGCTGATTTAATTTTCTTTGCTACAACTTCAGCACATTTAATAAAAGGATAAGCAGTCGGTGGAGCAGTAAGTAAAGGATGTGTACCTATTTGAGTGGTTAAAACAGAACTTACAGTCATTTTATTTTGAATCGCCAACCCGATTATATTAGTTAATTCTCCAGCACTTGTACCACCTATTACTTCTCCTCCGAGAATTACTCCCGAGTCTCGTGCAACAATTAATTTCACTTTTTGTTTATGTGTATTTGCAAGAGTTCCCGGATGTTTATCAATTCCGTCAAAGGTCCCGACGATCACGTCAAATCCTTCTTTTCTTGCTACTGATTCTATTAATCCTGCCGCACCAAAGGCTGTATCTCCAATTGCTGTGGAAAAAATAGCAATAGTTCCCTCAAAGGTTTTTACAGAGCGAAGTTTATATAAATTCATACCAGCTATTCGTGCTTCTACACAGGCAGTGGAAGCTAACATTACTGCACTTGGTTTTCTTGTTACAAAATCCCATTTTTCTGCACAATCCCCTATGGCAAATACATCCGGATTTTCCGTTCTCATATATCCATCTACTTCAATAAAGCCTTTTCCGTTTATCTTGAGCTCTGATTTTTGAGCTAATTCTGTATTAGGACGATAACCCATTGCTAAAATAACCGCATCTGCTTCAATTTTTTCTCCATTTTCTAATAATACTTCTGAAACCTTTTTATCACCTGTTATCTCTTTAACGCCTACGCCGTTTTTTATTTTTACTCCTCTTGCCTCAAGAACTTCTTCGGCTTGAACAGCTATTTC
>DAOUWX010000235.1 GCA_030666935.1 Atribacterota bacterium
GTTTGAAAGATTATCAGGAATCATCAGAATTGTTAAGTAGAAAAATCTTTAATTTAAAACCATTAATTGAAAAAAAGTTCACACTAACTAATATTCAGGATGCTTTTGAAAAAGCTTCTTCGCTTGGTAGTTATAGGGTTTCTATAATTTTATAGGATGAATAATATATTTCAATTTTAAGAACCAAAATGATAAAAGGAATTAAAACGAAAAATATATTAGGTATAAATTTTAGTTCTACTCAAGTGAGATTTGCACTTATACAATACTCTTAACTCTTACGCAGGGTAGGGAAAAAGGAGGTAAATATCTACGGAAAGAGCTTTTATTAGATACTTAAGAAAATAATAAGAAAGATATTATTTAAGGCCAAAATTTTTTAAAATTGTAGTATTTTGGAGGATACTATTATATAGAAAACAAATAAAAGGAGGAAAGAAGAAACATGAAGAAGGTATTAATTATTTTAGTGTTGGCTATTTTATTAGTTAGCGTTTTTACCTTTGCTGGATTTACCAAAGCTCTTAAAATTGGTTTTGTTGCTGCAAATATGGGGGCAGATTCCAATGCATTAGCCTATCAGGGCATGGAAGATTATTGTAAGAGAATGGGATGGGAAATACAGTTACTTGATAACCAAGGAGATGTTACTAAATATTCTCCCAATATGATTAACTTTGTAAGTGCTAAAGTAGATGCTATTGTATTAACTTGCGGAGAAAAAACCCTTGTTGAAGAAGGAGTAGTAGCTGCCGAAAAAGCTGGTATTCCAGTATTTTTTTCAGATACAGAGAATGTTGGAAATACAATTGTAAATGCTACTAGTAATTGTTGGGCAATGGGAGCTCTTTTAGCAAGTCATACAGTCGATAGAATGAGAGCATCGGATCCAGATAAAAAAGTACATAATGTTTGTATAATTGGTATGCCTGACCTTTATGTACATAGACAAAGACAACAAATGATGGAAGCTGTATTCAATAGTCCGGAGAATAAAGATGTTCATATACTAGCGACAGAAACTTGCACTGTTGCTAATTGGCCGGATGCTCCTTATGATATTACGAAAGTTTGGATTGCAAAGTATGGAGATGAAATAGATGCTATATTAGGTACTTGGGATGGAATTGGCTGGGGTGTTGCTAGGGCTGTATCTGATTCAGGAATGACTAAAGATAATATATTCACTGTAGCCATTGATGGTTCGGAGCAAACTTATGATTTGATTAGAAGAGGAGAACCTTTTGTAGGCGTAGTTGCTCAGAATTTTGCTGGTTGGTCTGAAGTAGATGGAGATGCAATTCAAGCTGTCGTAGTAGAAGGTAAAGATCCCAAAGATGTAGTCCCCCTCAGTAGAACTGTCTATGTGCCTTTTATGTGGATAGATTCTACTAATGTACCAGAAAAAGGTGAGGGTGTTGATTTTAATTATATCGGATTATTTGAATAAAGAAATATGGGAAAATGATTTCTAAATAAAATTAATAAAATATAATAGTGTCCTCCAAATTGATTCTTACAATTTGTGAAGTATATAAAGGAGAAGGAGTATTCATAAATGAACAATAAGAAACCCATTTTTTCTTGTAACAGCTTAAATAAACATTTTGGAGCCACCCATGCAGTTAATAATGTTAGTTTTACTTTAAATCAAGGTGATATATTTGGGCTGGTAGGTGAAAATGGTGCTGGTAAATCTACTTTGATTAAAATAATTGGTGGTGAATGTATTCCCGATAGTGGCAATATGTTTTATAAAGGTTCTGAGATAAAATGGATAAAATCGTCTGAGGCCTTAAAAAATAAAATATCGATTGCTCATCAAGAACCATTATTAGTTTTTTCTTTAAGTGCTGCAGAAAATATATTTTTAGGACAAGAATATACAAAAGGCATTTTTATAGATGAAGAAGAAATGTTAAGAAAAGCAAGATTATTGTTAAAGAAATATCCTATTTATCCTGAGCTTATTTTAGATAAAAAAGTTGATGAATTATCACTGGATGAAAGGATGATAGTTGAAATATTAAAGGCTCTTTCGTACGAACCTAATATTTTAATATTAGATGAACCGACCGCAAGCTTACCCAAGAAAGCGAGTGAAGTATTATTGAGGTTATTAGAAGATTTAAGTAAAGAAAAAAAGATAACTTTTATTTACATTTCTCATAAGCTGGAAGAAGCGATTGAAGTATGTAATAAAATAATGGTTATGAGAAATGGCGAAAAAGTAGGTATATTACAAAAAGAAGAGATTGATAGAAATTTGGTAATAAGAATGATGATAAATCGGGATTTAAACCAATTCTATCCTAAAAAGTCAGAAAATATAGAAAATACTGTCTTGCAGGTTGAAAATCTAAATACAGAAAACTTAAAAAATATTAATATTGAGGTAAAAGCAGGAGAAATTGTAGGATTATATGGATTATTGGGTGCAGGAATGAATGAAATTGCTTTATCTATTTTTGGGATTAACAATTTTAAAGAAGGAGTGATTTCTGTCAGTGGAGAAAGATTACATAGAGTAGAAGTTTCAGATATGATTAATAAAGGAGTATATCTTATACCTCCCGATAAACATAGATTTAGTCTATTTGATTCTTTCACTATAAGCGAAAATATAACTATAACTCACTTATATAATATCTTTCCAGAATTTTTAATATCCAAAATTAAGGAGAATAAATTTGCAGAGAAACAAGCAGATAAATTTGGAGTTAAATATGCAAACATAAGCCAATTGATAAATGAATTAAGCGGAGGCAACCAACAAAAGATAATTTTGACCAGGTGGTTATTTAAAGAATGTAATGTATTGATATTAGTCGACCCCACCGTAGGAATTGACATAGGAGCTAAACGAGATATATATAACTTATTGAGAAATTTGACTGAAAATAAAAAGGCGGTACTATTAATCTCATCAGAGATTAATGAAATTGTTGGGATATCTGACAGAATCTATACTATGCGTCGAGGAGAAATAACTGCTGAAATTAAAAAAGATGAAATTACTCAAGAAAATATTTTGAAGAATATTTTGTAAATATATAATACATAAGAAGAAAGGATATAGATGGAAAAATGGATAATAAAAAAGATTTTAGCGTTAATTTTGCAAAATTAATTAAAAATAGGGAATTATTATTAATTTTAGTAATTCTAATAATATTTTTTTCTGTTATGTCAGATACTTTTTTTACCACTTCAAATATTACTAATATACTTTTAACTACTTCTATTGGCGGGTTATTAGCCTTAGGTTTAGCCTTGGTTATGATGTGTGGTGATTTTGATCTTTCATTCGCAAGCGCTTGTGGTCTAATCAATATTATTATTTTAATTCTTATAGATAAAGGGCTTAGTTTATGGATAGTATTCCCATTGGGTATATTAGCTGGTGTATTGTGGGCTGGTTTAAATAGTCTATTGATAGTTAAACTGGGAATGCATGCTTTTGTAGCTACTATTGCCACTTGGACAATGTGTACGGGATTTATTTACTGGATATCTGGCGGGGCA
>DAOUWX010000049.1 GCA_030666935.1 Atribacterota bacterium
AACTAACGACTATTCACTATTCACTAACGACTAATTTATCTCGCACTTCGCAACTTATGACTGTATTTTAAACAATCTATGCTGTCTAGTGCAATGGATTCTGAATCCTGGTTTCTTGCTTCTGGTTGCTCTACCTCGAAGAGGTTTCTTTCTTTTGAAAACTTGACTTTTAACTTCCCTCTTTGCTATATTTATCCTTAGCGGGATATTTACTTCTTGTTTTGTAGATCATGTATATTTTTTTATAGAAGCAAATTTTATTTTCCTTATTTTTTTAACCATGGATCACAAATTTGGAACAATCCTAATGGGTTTATAAACATCTGGTATTTTTAGAAGGGGCAAGTGAATAAACATATGCAAGTGTTGGATTTAAACTTAATCTAACTTGGCATATAGTTTACCTAAGATTCATCGTAATGAAGTTTTGCTCTAATAATATTCAACAAAATGTTAATTAAACAAACTTAGCAGGGAATAATATATATCATGTATAAAAAAGGTGTCAGAATAGTTTTAACCTTCTTTGTGCTTATGAGTTTCTGGTTGATTCTCAGTCAAAATTTTCAACCGGCTTCGTTGCTTATTGGTGCTCTTTTTTCGTTTCTGGTTGCTTTATTGACTTACAATTTCTTTATTAAGCCAGATGAGGGCACACGCGGTAGAGCTGTTCGAACGATTTGGTTGTTACTTGTTTATGTTTTTGTTCTACTTTACGAGATGTTTCTTGCCAGTATTGATGTAGTCTATCGAGTTATTACTATGGATATCAACCCGGAGGTGGTTATGATAAAAACAGATATAAAGTCAGATTTGGGCGTTGTACTATTAGCAAATTCTATAACCTTAACACCTGGCACTATCACCATCGATATCGAAGGTGATCATCTTTACGTGCACTGGTTGTATGCACGTACAACCCATTTTGGGCATGCAGCGGAGTTGATCAAAGGGCGATTAGAACACTGGTTAGGGAGAATATTTATATGACTGCTGTTACCATTATTATTACTGTATTAGGTATAACTGCTTCACTTGCTCTTTATCGGGTTATTTTTGGGCCTACACCATGGGATAGGCTAATTGCCGTTAATCTTATCTCATCTAAAGTAGTTATGATCATGGTAGCTGCTGCAGTATTCTTCGAACGAAGGATATATCTGGATGTGGCACTGGTATACGCTATTATAGGTTTCGTAAGCATAATCGCTATTAGTAAATTTTTAGAAAGTGAGGATACTGACAGAAAATGATAGCTTACCTATTTATAATTCTGGGATTAGTTTTTATATTTTTTGGCACACTGGGAATCATACGTTTTCCTGATATTTACACTCGGTTACAGACCAGCTCAAAGTGCGATGCTGCAGGTGCTGTCGCGTTGCTTGTCGGTTTGATGGTGAAGGAGGGTTTAGATTCGTTATCCTTAAGGATATTAATAATATTGGTGTTTTTGTTGTTGACCAACCCGGTAGCATCACATGCAATAGCACGCTCTGCTGCAATCAGAGGGATAAAGCCATGGCGGAAGAAAAAGAAAGGTTAAAGGGGGTAGCAGATTAGAGCTGCAAAATTATGCTAATTGTATTCTTGATAATGTTACCTGTGCTTGCTTTAGTAGCACTTGAAATTAAAAACCTATTGAGTGCAGTAATAGTATTATCTGCATTTAGTCTTGTGCTATCTTTGATATTTTACTATCTACACGCACCCGATGTGGCTATTGCTGAGGCAGCGATAGGCTCTGGGTTTGCTACAGTCATATTTCTAATTGCTATCAAGAAGAGAGGCGTGCTTATCATGTTAACCTATCCGCACAGTCGCTTTTTCTATTATGATGATAAGGGTCGGCCAGCGGGTTTCGATTATGATATTTTATCACTATTTGCAAGAAAATTAGGCATCGAGTTGGAGGTAAGACGGGTTCAGTATTGGCAAGAGCTCATCCCGCAGCTCATATCGGGCAAAGGAGATATTATAGGTGCTGGTATGACTCGCCTGGATGAGCGTATAAAGCAGATCTGTTTTTCTGATGGCTATTTCCCAACTAAAGTAGTAATAGTGACTAACAGAGAGAACACTGCACTGAACTCTCTTAGCGATTTAAAGGGTAAAATTATTACCTCCGTTAAAGACACCTCCTATCTGTCTGCACTGCAATCAATTGAAGGCATTAAAATTGATACTAACTTCTCTGACCCAAACACATTATTACAAGCAGCGTCTGATGGCAGAATTAACACCGTTGCTGTTGATTTACCAGAGGCATTAATAGGACACATATTTTATCCTAATCTGAAAAATGTCGATACCATTACTAATTTACAACAGTACGGATATGGTATATCTAATGATAAGCCAGAGCTGTTAGCTAAATTAAATTCTTTCTTAAAAGAGATCAACGAGGATGGCACCTATCAAAAGGTATATAGGAAATACTTTCACTAAATAATATTATATGGAATAATGGATGTTCAAATAAATGAAAAAAGTTTTTTTTATTATTATAATACTGATAATGGCCATATTATTTATCTTGTCTGTCGATATCGAATATGGCAATCCGAAGAACCTGGATGTCGCTAATTACTATATCGATCAGGGTCTTCACGATACCGGTGCAACTAATCTGGTTGCGGCCGTATATCTTAGTTATCGTGCTTATGACACTCTTATTGAGACAATAGTTTTATTTGTGGCAGTAGCAGGAGTTATATTCTGTTTGCGGGGGA
Organism: Atribacterota bacterium; assembly: GCA_030666935.1. GTDB lineage: Bacteria > Atribacterota > Phoenicimicrobiia > Phoenicimicrobiales > Phoenicimicrobiaceae > Sediminicultor. The sequence goes on from DAOUWX010000049.1 coordinate 2,733, forward strand.
AAAGATAGATGAGGAGCTCAAAGATAATTAGGACTATAGCTCAAAAGTTATTTCCTTTCATTATGCTTTTTGGGTTTTATCTGATATCACATGGGCATCTATCGCCAGGTGGTGGCTTTCAAGGTGGAGTTGTGCTAGGTACGGCTACAATACTTTTAGCGCTCTCTTATAACATAGAGCAAACGGAAAAGAAATTTAAGAGTAGATGGCTGAACATGTTGGAGAAATTAGGGATATTAACCTTAATCTTTTTGGGTTTTCTGGGTATATTTTTCGGCTACTCCTTTCTAGGCAATTTTTTACCCTTGGGTAAGCCAGACCAGATTGCCAGTGGCGGGTTGATGTTGCTTTTTAACATTGCCATCGGTATTAAGATAGCAGCGGGTATTTCAGTTATATTCTATGCATTAGTTAGGTATAGAGGTGAAATATGACTCCCATAAATATCAGCCTTTTGATCTTTATAATCGGCTTATATGGTGTAATAAGCAAAAATAATCTGATTAAAAAGATTATGGGGCTAACCATAATGAATGGTAGTATTGTACTATTTTTCATAAGTATCGGCTATAGGAAAGGTGGCTTGGCACCAATATTGGAGAAGGGGACGATTGACGGCACCCCCACCATAGTTGTTGATCCGCTGCCTCAAGCGCTGATGCTTACTGCAATTGTTATCGGTATTTCTGTAACTGCTTTGGCATTAGCACTGATCGTAAAAATCTATTCCAAATACAAGACTTTAGACATCCAACAACTATCAAAGGAGCGATAATTATTTGTCAATTCATATCCCCATCCTAATTATAATATCACCACTTCTGTCTGCATTTCTTGTGTTGCTTACTAGAAAGTATAAAATTATATTAGCGACTACCAGTATTATTGTTTCGATCGTTTTTGTATTGACACTTTCATCTCAGATTCTATCCGGAGATAGGGTAATATATTATCTTGGAGGCTGGCGAAGTCCTTTAGGTATCAACTTGGCGGTAGATGGGTTAAGCTTTTTTTTCTCTTTGATAGCATTGGGCTTAGGACTATTAGTTATTATATATTCTATACCTGAAAAGCGCTATGGTAGAACATATTATTTTTTACTGCTTATTTCGTTAAGTAGTATGATTGGTGTCATTTATACTGCTGACATTTTCAATATGTACGTCTTCTACGAGCTTTTATCGCTCGCTGTGTATTTGCTCATTGCCTATCCTAAGACAGGAGTGACTTTAAGAGCGAGCCTTAATTACCTCATAATGGGAAGTGTGGGGCTATCTTTCTTCCTGTTAGGGATCGGCTTTCTTTATGCTATGACTGGTACATTGGATATATTCCATATAGCTGAAAGGCTGCCGGCAGCATTTGATTCCAGTATGCAGATGGTGATCATGTCTTTTGTACTCATAGCTACCGGTATAGGTATAAAAATAGCTGTATTCCCTCTTTACGGCTGGCTACCGGATGCACATTCTATGGCACCCTCACCTGTTAGTGCATTACTTTCCGGTGTTACCATAAAGATAGGCATTTACTGCTTGATTAGAGTGATCTATAGTGTATTCAGTACAGAAATATTTCTTCTTATTAACAGCCATAATATATTACTAGTTTTGGGTGTAGTTTCACTTTTATTTGGTGCCAGTATGGCATTAGCACAGAAAGACTTGAAACGATTGCTGGCGTATTCGACTATTAATCAGCTTGGGATTGTGTTTATCGGGTTGGGCATCGGAACTGAGCTGGGGCTCACCGGTGCACTGTTTCATGTTTTAAACCATACTCTAATGAAGAGCACTCTATTTTTTTGTGCAGGCATAATGATTGCTGAGACTGGCACGAGAGAAGTAAGAGGGCTCAGTGGATTTGGCAGGCAACAGCCTGCTATAGCTTTTTCCTTTGCAATAGCCTCTTTAGGTATGATCGGTATACCACCTATTAACGGCTTTGCAAGTAAATGGTTAATATGTTTAGCAGCTGTAGAGGCTGGTTACACATTCCTCGTAGTGATCATACTTACAGCAAGCGTGATCGCTGCTGCATATTATTTTCGTGTGATACAAGTGCTTTTTAATGGTTCACTGAAACAGGGTCCTACGCCTGCCCATGAAGGAGGGCAGGTGATTCATGGAAGTAATCTCTTTAGATCCTGGTCGATTTACATTTTGGTGGCTGGATGTCTATTGCTTGGGCTCGTACCAGCTTTTGGCATATCCCTGGTAAAACCAGCGGTAAGGTTGCTCTTATTCCATGTTGTTCCGTAAAAAATTAGTTTATGTATAGAGATATTATCTAAAGGCGGTGAATTCCGGTTTTGAATTCTAATCTTCCACTTTTGACTGTAATCATACCCTTCTTCTTGGTTATAACTGTGGTGTCGTTTGTTAAAGAACGGTTCAATCGAACCCAACAACTTCGGCTGATAATGGTTATTATATTTATTGTTGCAATAGTAATGGCTTGTTTGCTTGGGCTTATGTTATCTATTATTCTTAAAGGCAACACAATTTATAGTACCTTTTGGTCACAGATGGCTCCCTTTGAACTGCGTTTCCAGGTAGATGGACTAAGTATTATTATAGCTTTAGTTGGTTTTTTGTTATGGCTTACGGTTTCTATATATTCCATAACCTATATTAAAACCGATCTGGTTAGGTACTATTCTTTGCTGTTGATTGTACTGGGAGCCATTCAAGGTACAGTATTGGCCAAAGATCTTATAAGTTTCTACGTGTTTCTCGAGATAACGACTTTAGCTACATATCTTCTAATAATACATAAAAGGAGTGTTGACGCATTACAAGCCGGCTACAAATACATACTTATGACTCTAACCGGTGCTTTTCTTATTTTTTTATCTATGATTTTGGTTTATGTAGATACAGGTAGCTATGAAGTAATTGTGGTTACTAAGCCTGGTGGCTTTATAGCAGCTGTACTATTCTTATTGGGTTGCTTTGTTAAAGCTGGTGTAGTCCCATTACATACCTGGTTGCCAGACGCACATCCTGCTGCACCGTCGCCAGTCAGTGCGTTTCTATCCGGCATGATGATAAAAATAGGCGCTTATGGCATAATAAGATTTATATTTCCCATATTGAACTTCGATTTACCTGCTATTAACTTTGGAGAGATATTAAGTTCACTAATTATATCTATCGCTGTAGCTTCTATGTTGGTAGGTGTATTCCTGGCTTTATTACAGACAGATGTCAAGCGATTATTAGCATATCACAGTATAAGTCAAATGGGATATATCCTCTTGGGTATAGGGCTGGGCACTAAGCTTGGTCTGGTTGGTGGGCTGTATCACCTGGTGAACCATGCCATATTCAAGGGATTATTATTCCTGTGTATGGGTGCAGTCGCCTATTCGACCGGCACGAGGAAGCTTGATAATTTAGGTGGCTTGTGGAAGAGTATGCCGGTAACAACGTCCACCTGTATTATTGCTGCTTTAGCTATTTCAGGCATACCACCACTTAATGGGTTTGCAAGCAAGACAGTGCTTGTTGAAGCTGTAGCTAATTATAGCCTTGTACTTAAGTTTGTCATGATGGTCACTGCCGCACTAACCTTTGCTTCGTTTCTTAAATTGATAGGCTATACCTTTTTCGGTGAACCTCAAAAGCAGTTGGCAACTGTCAAAGAAGTACCGTTACTAATGCAGTTACCTATGATAGTATTAGCTATTTTATGTGTACTTTTGGGAATAAATGCACAATTTGTGCTGAACAGGTTTACAGTATTTGCATTAGCTGGGATAGTTCAGTTCAGATCAATTATAAAGATAGAATTTTGGACTCAAGGCACGGTCATGGATTCTTTATTTATAATAACCTTAGGTTTCGTTGCCTATATTACGGCTTCAAAGCTGGGTTTAATAGGTCGGAAAAAGAAAGAATTTGAGATGGGGGGCTTTATGGTAAAGCTGATCAAATATTTAAGTGTGGACAGAATTTATTGTAGTATTGCTAAATTAATAGATAAATTATGTAAAAAGCTCGACAGTATACAACCACGAGATTTGAATATACACTTATCCTGGATAATTCTGACTTTAATTGCATTGTTTGCGATATTATTTTTCATATTAGTTTAGTTTTTCTAAATTTTTCTCTTTCTGCCTAATGGTTGATATTTTCTCAAAATATTAGTAGCTAATTAATTAGTTAGTTGGTTAAGAAAACGGGTTTTTCGTTATTTGTTCTTTGTTTTTAGATAAATAAAATCAGTTTACGGATTACAGTTTTCGGTTTTCAGTAAGTAGAGGTGCATTGCTGTACGCCTGTCTTGTCAATGACTGATTAACTAATCCTTAACTGGAACTGGCAAACTGGTTAACCGGGTAACTGGACAACTAATATCCCATAAGCGATACGATACACTAAAGACTAATTTGTCTTGCACCTTGCATCTTCTAACTTGTAACCTGTATTTATACTAACGACTACTTTAATTGGAGAATTGGTCAATTGCTAAATCGGTAAATTGGAGAATTGAATAATTAGTCAATCGGTCAATTACACCAGATATCTTAAATAGACATAGATTAGAGATATGAAAAAGTTAAGGATAACCAGAGGAAAAGCTACTTTGACAAAATACCAGAAAGGGATAGGTTGATTATTTTTTTCGGCGATATCAGCAACTATTAAGTTAGAGGCTGTTCCAATTAGGGTACCATTAGCCCCAATATTCGCTCCCAAAACAAGCGCCCACCATAGTACAGTAATGGCAGTAGACCCAAGATGATGAGAAATATTTTCAATTATAGGAATAGTTAAGGCTACAATAGGTATATTATCAAAAAAGGAAGAGGTAAAAGTGGATACCCCTAATATAGCGAAACTTAAAAAATCTATGTTTCCTTTAGTAAGATTTAAGAGTTTAGAAGATATAATTTCAATTAATCCATTTTCCACAAGAGTCCCCGCCAAGACATTTAATCCAATTAGAAAGAAAATTATCCTCCAATCAATTTGAGCATAAATTTCATCTGGTCTATCTTGGCTAATAATTAGCAAAATTATTGCACCTGATAAATAAATTATAGCCAGATTTAGATTGATTATGTGGGAAAAAAAAGATGCTACAAGAATGACACTTAAGATTAATAAAGAATTTTTAAATAGAGCAGGATTAGTAATAGCCTTTTTTTCATCAATTTTATTAAGACGGGAAATAATTTCTGTTGGTATATTATTTTTCTTAAGAGTATTTTTAAAAAGATTAATAAGATAGAATATATTTACTATTACAAGTATTAATGATATTGGAGTCATATGATATATAAAATCATAAAAATTAAAATTAGCAGCAGATCCTATCATGATATCGACCGGAGTTCCGATATAAGTCGCTAATCCACCAATATTGGAAAATATAATTTCTGAAATTAGAAAAGGCAAGGGGGATATTCCTAAGATATATGTAATAGCTAAAGTAATATTTGCTAGAAAGAGCAGTGTTGTGATCTCGTCTAATATCGAGGAGAGAAAACCAGCCAAGAAAGAAAGGGTGATTAGAAGAATCAAAGGATTTCCCTTGCTATATTTAATAACTTTTAGAGCTAAATATTGAAATATCCCACTCTCTTTTGCTATTATAGTAAAGATCATCATTCCAATGATAATTCCCAATTTATTAAAATCTATATAAGTGATAGCTTTATTAAAAGTTATTAATCCTAAAACGACGGTTAAAATTGCCCCAAAAAAGGCAGAGGTTGTTCTAATTCGGCGGTTGGTAAATATTAAAAAATAAGTTATAATTAAAACAATTAAGCTAAGAATCAATTTGATCATTTTATAATTCCTTAAAATACTTATTACTGGATTAAAAAGATAGAATTAGACCGAATAGGCTGCAGAAAGTAATAATAAGAATTATAACATATAATTTTTGTTTGGGAACTAATAAAGTTAAACATATTTTAAGATTTTAAAATATGTTTATGAAAAAGGAGAAATAGAAAATGTGGTTAGATTTTCTTTTTGGATCATTTTCAAAAAATATAGGAATTGATTTAGGCACTTCTACTACCCTTGTACATATCAAGGGGAAGGGAATTGTCTTATACGAACCGTCAGTAGTTGCTTTTAAAGATGGAGGGAATAGTGTATTAGCAGTAGGGGAGGAAGCGAAAAAAATGCTGGGAAGAACTCCCCAAGGTATATTTACCGTCAGACCCTTAAAAGAGGGGGTAATAGCTGATTTTGAAGTTACTGCTGAAATGTTAAAATATTTTATTAAAAAAGTTCATAATCCTAATCGTTTTACCAGGCCATCGGTTGTAATTTGTGTTCCTTCCGGGGTTACGGAGGTAGAAAAAAGAGCAGTATCGGAAGTTACTTATAAATGCGGAGCGGGACGGGTGTTTCTGATAGACGAGCCTATAGCAGCAGCTATTGGTGTAGGGCTTCCTATATTTGAACCTATGGGAAATTTGATAATAGATATAGGTGGAGGAACTTCCGAGGTAGCCATAATATCTTTAGGAGGAATAGTGGTAAGCGAATTGAGTCAAGTTGCCGGGGATTATATCAATGACACCATTAGTAAATACGTTAAACAAGCACATAATTTATATATTGGTGAATTAACTGCTGAAGAAATTAAGCTTGGTTTGTCCATAAATAAGTCGGACGGAGAAGATGGTGATTATGAGATTAGGGGGAGAGACAAAATTGCGGGTCTTCCTAAAATAATTAAAATTTCTAAAGATGAATTAAGGGAAGCCCTTTCTGAACCCCTAAGAATAATTGCTAATACAGTGAGAGTGGCTTTAGAAAGAACACCTCCTGAATTGATCTCAGATATTGTGGATAAGGGAGTGATTATGACTGGTGGGGGTTCACTCTTGATAGGTTTACCAGAACTTCTACAAGAAGAGATAGGTATTCCAGTTTTTATATCTCCAAAACCGGTATACTGTGTTATTAAGGGGATAGGAAAAGTCTTGGAGGATTTTAATTCTTATCAAAGTGTATTAATTAGAACATCCAAAAGAATCTGAATTAGTCGTTAGTCGTTAGTGAATAGTGAATAGTAGTAAAGAGAAAAGCAAAAAATGCAAAACTAAAACTTAAAACTAAAAACCAGTTTTGTATTTTGCATTTTTAAACTGTAAACTGAGAACCTGTATTTAGTGCTAACGACTATTCACTAACGACTAACGAC
>DAOUWX010000388.1 GCA_030666935.1 Atribacterota bacterium
CATGCGGGTGAAGCAGATGGTGCCAAATCTATTTGGGCAGCCCTCTATAAACTTGGGGCAGAGAGAATAGGTCATGGATTAAGGGCGTACGAAGATCCTCAATTGATTAATTATCTTCAAGAAAGACAAACACCTTTAGAAATGTGCGTAGTTAGCAATATTAAAACCCGGGTTTGTAAATCTTTTGAAGAACATCCGGTTAGAAATTATTTTAAAGAAGGATTGATGGTAACGATTAATTCTGATGACCCTACTATGTTTGATACCTCGATTACCAATGAATATTTAGTTTTAATTCAAAAGTTTGGATTTAGTTTAGAGGAGATAAGAAAGATTAATTTTAATTCGATTGAAGCTTCCTTTATGACAGATGAAGAGAAAAATATAATGAAGGGAATTTTTAATAAAGAATGGGAAAGGCTAACCTCTAAATATTTTAAGAAATAGAAATGAGAGAACAAAAGGAAAAAGAGGAAAAAATTTGAATGAGAGATAAGACAAAGAAAGAATCCCCAAAAAAAGAGAAGATATTTTTAACCCAATCTTACTTTAAATATCCTCTACCTGAAGAGATGTTAAGGGAGTTAGCTGAGGAGCTAAAGGATATCAATCTTTATCCTTCTGGAGGAGATTATACTGAACTTCGGCAAGTTTTAGCTAAATATGTGGGAGTAAAAATAGAGAATATCTTACCCACCAATGGTTCAGATGAAGTTATTGAGATAGTTTCCCGAGCTTTTAAGGGAGAGGTCTTAATTCCCATTCCTACTTTTTCTCAATATGAAGCGAGTGCAGATAGAGGAGGACTGTCTAAAATTTTAGTTAACTGTTTGCATGATGGTGAATATACCATTAATTATTCTGCTCAACAATTAAAGAGTGCTTCTTTAATATGGATCTGTAATCCTAATAATCCTACCGGAACGAGAATTCCGAGAGAGAAGATTATTGATATTCTACAAAGAGCAGAGGGAATAGTAGTAGTCGATGAATGTAATTATGAGTATTTGGGAGAGACCATAGTGGACTTGATAGATAAGTATGAAAATTTAATCATATCCAGAAGCTTTTCTAAAAATTATGGTTTGGCGGGATTGCGTTTGGGTTTTGCTATTTCTAATCTTCAAAATATAAAGAAATTAGCTGCTTTCGGTCAGCATTTTAGCGTAAATAGAATAGCTGAAAAATCCGCGGCAAAAGTCCTAAAATATTTAGACTATTATCAAGAAGTTTGGGAAAAAATGAAGAAATTAAGAGATAAATTCGTATGGCAAATAAATGAACTGGGATTTTCTGCTTATGATTCCCAGGCAAATTTTGTTTTAGTGGAGTTTAAGGATAAGAAAAAAACCGAAAGAGTTTGGAAATATCTAAAGGAAAAAGGTATTTATACTTTAGCTGGCTGGGAGAATGAATTTTCCGGTTTAGGCGACCAATTTATCAGATTTACCATCGGAGAAGAATGGGAAATGGATAAGGTTGTTGAAGTGTTATTTGATTATGTAAAGAGAAACTAGAGGCCATTTTAGTATCACGTATCGAGTGAGATTAGTTAGTTGGTTAACTGGTTACCTGGTTAGCCAGTTAAGAAAATGGAAGAAAGAAGACAGAAAATAAGATAGTATCGAGTATATAATATATAGTGAAGAGAAAAGAGAAAGAAGAAGAAAGATAAGCTCGTACGGTACAAGTAGGAGCAGAACTTGTGTCTGCCCGAAATAAGTAATGTGTTGTTGGGGCACGATGCATCAAACCCGTCCTTATCTTCCCTCTCCCCTGGAGGGAGAGGGTTAGGGTGAGGGGGAAATGCTAAAACCAGCTAACCAGTTAACCAACTAACTAGCTAACTAAACAAAGAGGTGCCGAAGGGGGGATTTGAACCCCCACAGGCATACACCTACTACGCCCTGAACGTAGCGCGTCTACCAGTTCCG
>DAOUWX010000183.1 GCA_030666935.1 Atribacterota bacterium
ATAAAATAGTCGTTAGTGAATAGTGAATAGTCGTTAGTATTAGATACAAGATGCAAGTTTACAGTTTTCAGTTCTCGGTTTTCAGTAAGTAGGGGCGTATTGCTATACGCCTTTCTTGCTGATGACTGGTTAACTAATCCTTAACCGGTAAACCGGGTAACTGGATAACTAATACATACGAGATACGATTCACAAGATACGAGATACTGGTTTTTGACGCGATACGCGATACTCGATACGGGATACGAATTTATTTATCGAGGTGCTATTTTGGATTTTATTACTGAAGGGATACAGAAAGCTTTTCAATTAATCTTCACTTTAGATAATGAAATATTTAGTATTGTCTTACTTTCATTAAGAGTATCTTTGATTGCTGTTATCTTAGCCTCATTATTGGGAGTATATTTAGGATTTTTAATGGCGGTAAAAGATTATTGGGGAAAAAGATTTAGTGTATCTTTAGTGAATACTTTATTGGCCCTACCAACAGTAGTTATAGGACTGATTGTTTATTCTTTAATTTCTCGAAGAGGACCACTGGGAGTCTTTGGTCTATTGTATACCCCTTCAGCTATGATTATTGGACAGTTTATATTGGCTGTCCCTATAATTATTGCTCTCACTTATTCAGCGGTACAGGGAATTGATAAAAGGGTTAGGAATACTGCATTAACTCTGGGAGCAACCGAAGCCCAATCTGCCTGGATGGTGATTAAAGAAGCCCGTTATGCAGTATTGGCTGCGGTAATTACTGGATTTGGAAGAGTAATTGCCGAGGTCGGGGCTGCTATGATGTTAGGAGGAAATATAAAAGAAAGTACCCGGGTTATGACCACTGCCATTGCCTTAGAGACTGCCAAGGGAGAGTTTGGTTTTGCTATTGCCCTGGGAATTATATTATTATTTGTTGCCTTCAGTATAAATATTTTACTCCACTATTTTCAAAGTAAGAGAGTATAAACTTAAAATATGGATAAATTAATATTTAAAGTTAGAGATTTAAAAAAAGTTTATGATGGTAAAATTGTATTAAATGTAGATAATTTGAATTTTCAAGAGGGTAAGATTTATGCTATTGTCGGCCCAAACGGGTCGGGTAAGACCACTTTACTTAATATTTTAAATTTATTAAAGAAACCAGATGAAGGTCAAATATTTTTTCATGATCAAGAAATTAGCAATAAATCAAATTCTGATACCTTGGAGATTCGAAGGAGAATGACTTTAGTAAATCAGGATCCTTTCTTATTTCATTCTACCGTCTATGACAATATTGCCTATGGATTAAAAATAAGATCAATTCCTTCTAAAGTTCAAAAAAGTAGAATCAAAAATGCATTAAATATAGTAGGACTTTCCGGTTTTAAAGATAGAAAAGCGAACCAATTATCGGGTGGAGAAGCTCAACGAGCGGTAATTGCCAGAGCCTTGGTGATAGAACCGGAAGTTCTTTTTTTAGATGAGCCTACTGCAAATATAGATCAAAAGCACATAGATGTAGTGGAAAGAATTATTAAAAAAATAAAGAAAGAGATTAAAACTACTGTAATATTTACTACTCATGACCTTTCCCAGGCTTATCGTTTAGCTGATAAGGTGATTTCCCTTTTGGATGGTAAGATTAGTAAAAAAGTTCCGGAAAATCTTCTTCGGGGAGAAATAATAGAAAAAGAAGATGGCTTAAAATGGTTTAAAATTATAGGAAATATAAAATTTGCCATAGTGAGTGAAAAAGTTGGCCCTGCATATATTTCTATTGACCCCAGAGACATAATCTTGTCTTATGAACAGTTTCAATCCAGTGCCAGAAATTCCTTTTTTGGGAAAATAACCAAGATTATTGAGCAAAATCATTTGGTAAAATTAGAAATAGATATTGGTATCCCTTTAGTAGTGATTATTACCAGAGAGTCATTTTTTAAGATGAATCTCAATCTGGGAAGCAAAGTTTATTTAACCTTTAAAGCTTCGGCAGTAAAATTATATTAATTTTTAAAAAAAGATATTTGCAAAACAATATAAAAAATCAATAATTAGGAGATAAACAGCGAACATGGTAAAACCCCTATTTAAAGTTAGCACCCCTCATGAGGTAATTACGATGTTAAAAGATCATTTAAATTTAAAGGAAATAACTCAGAGTAATATAGAAGTAGTCGATATTAAAACTATCTTACACAGAGTCTTAGCAGAAGAGGTAATTGCACCCGCTAATCTGCCTGGTTTTAATCGTTCTACCATGGATGGTTATGCCATTGGGGCAGAAGATTCTTTTGGAGCAACCGATAGTTTACCTTCCTATCTTAATATTATTGGAGAAATAAAGATGGGTGCTAAACCTGAATTTAAGATTAACCCCGGAGAGGCGGTAAAAATATCCACCGGAGGCATGCTCCCTGAAGGAGCAAATGCGGTGATGATGGTAGAATATACCGAGCAGATTGATGATTCTACCATTGAGGCAAGGAGGTCGATTTCTCCCTGGGAAAATGTAGTCCGAGAGAATGAGGATCTAAAAAAAGGAGAAATTATATTAAGAAAAGGGCACAGATTACGTCCACAGGATATAGGAGTTTTAGCTGGAATAGGGAAAACTAATATCAAAATCTATAGAAAGCCCAAAATTGCTATTATTTCAACGGGCAATGAAATAATCCCAGCTGAAGGTGAACCTCGAATAGGCCAGATAAGGGATATAAATTCTTACACCCTTGGAGCTTGCATTGAAGAGGCAGGCGGGGTTCCTGTTTATAGAGGAATTATCAAAGATGAAGTTATTCTATTGGAGCAGGAGATAAAAAAAACTATCAAAGAAGATAAAGCAGAAGCAGTAATTATTTCCGGAGGAAGCTCAGTGGGGGTAAGAGATGTTACCTTGGAAGTGCTTAATAGGTTAGGAAAACCCGGTGTGTTGATTCATGGAGTATCAGTAAAACCAGGAAAACCTACTATACTTGCCATAGCTGACAATAGGCCGATATTTGGTTTACCCGGTCATCCGGTCTCAGCGATGATAATCTTTGACCTTTTTGTACGGCCTTTGATTAGCTGGTTACAGGGGGGAGAATATAATTATAATTGTGCCAAAGAAATTGAAGCAGAGTTGAGCTGCAATATGGTTTCAGATTCGGGGAGAGAAGATTATGTGCGGGTATTTGTATATGAAGAAGGTGAAAAATTTTATGCCGAACCTATTCTGGGGAAATCAGGATTAATTTCTACCATGGTTCGGGCTTCAGGTTTAATAAAGATAGGATTAAATATTGAAGGATTAGAAAAGGGTAGTAAGGTAATGGTTAGATTATTTTAGGATAGGACATAGAGTTAGGAATATTTTTTAAAAGGAGGGGAATGGCTTGAGAAGAAATATTTATTTAAGTAAATTAACTTTAAAAGAAGCTCAGGAAAAATTTTATAAAAGTTTATTAAAATACAAACTTACTCAGCCTCTAAAAGGAGAATTGATTTCTACAGAAGATTCTTTAGGACGGATTACCGCAGAACCAATTTTTGCCAGGATATCCTCTCCTTATTATCAGGCAGCAGCTATGGATGGGGTAGTGGTCAGAGCGAGGGATACTTACGAAGCTTCTGAATCTTCTCCTGTTACTTTAAAGATTAATCAAGACTTTCATTTTATAAATACCGGTGATCCTATACCTTTCGGTTTTGATGCAGTTATAAAGATTGAGGATATAAATCCTTTAAATGAATTTAAAGGAGATGAGAACAAAGATATTTCTATCGATTTTACCGATGATTCAAAAGAAGAAAATATTAAAGAAATTAAAATATTTTCGGCAGCTTCCCCGGGGCAGCATATCCGTAACATCGGGGAAGATGTAGTCGCTAATCAGTTAATTATTCCTGCAAATCATGGAATCCGCCCAGTAGATATTGGAGCTTTATTGGCAGGAGGAGTAAACCAATCTTTTGTCCGCAGGAAGCCCAAGGTAGCAGTTATACCTACGGGTGATGAATTGATTCCATCAGAGGAAGAAATTAGTCCTGGTAAAATTATTGAATATAATTCCAAAATAATTAAAGGTCTGATTTATGAGTGGGGAGGAGAGGCAAGAGTATACGAAATAGTGAAAGATATTCCTCAAGATCTAAAAAAAGTTTTACAGAAGGCCAAACAACAAAATGATATAGTAGTGGTTATTGCCGGTTCCTCTGCCGGTTCTAAAGATTTTACTTCCGAGATTGTTAAAAGTATAGGTGAGGTTTTAGTTCACGGAGTGGCCATTATGCCCGGAAAACCGACAATTTTGGGGATCATTGATAATACTCCTTTTATCGGGCTTCCCGGTTACCCGGTCTCAGCGATTATCTCTGCGGAACAATTTTTAAAAACTTTAGTTTTCTATAAATTAGGATTGATTGTAAAAAAGCGAGAAGAAATTAAAGTCCGTATGGCCCACAAAGTGATTTCCCGTTTAGGAGATGAAGAATTTCTAAGAGTAAAA
>DAOUWX010000001.1 GCA_030666935.1 Atribacterota bacterium
AAATAAGAAGATTGAATAATTTTTCCCTTAAATATATTTACCGTATTTTTATCATTTTTATTTTCATTTTGAATAAATTTAATTACATTCATCCTCATAGCAACAGAAACCTTTTGCCCTATATCAAAACTATTATTAAAACCATAAATAGCCAGGCCATCATCGGTTTTTACAATAACTTTTTTCTTCTCTTCAGTAAATGAATCAATTCTACCATTAATAAAACTGGTAACAGCAATAAACCCTGCCACAAATTTATTTTTTGGATTAGAATAAATTTCTTTTGGTGAATCAGATTGAACTATCTTACCCTGGTCAAGAATTACAATTTTATCAGAGATTACTAATGCCTCTGCCTGATCATGGGTTACATAGATTGCAGTAATTCCGAGTTTCCTTTGTAATTCGGTAAATTCAAAACGCATCTCTTCTCTTAATTGTGCATCTAAATTACTTAATGGTTCATCAAGCAGCATTATCTCCGGTTCAAATACCAGTGCCCGCGCCATAGCAATACGCTGCTGCTGTCCGCCGCTCATCTGCCGGGGATACCTATTTTCGTAACCTTCCAATTGTACCATGCCCAATACTTTCTTTATTTTCTTATTAATTTCGGGCTTTGGTACTTTTCTAATTTGCAAACCAAAAGCTAAATTTCCATAAACGGTCATATGCGGCCAAAGAGCATAATTTTGAAAAACCATTCCGATACCCCTCTTTTCAGGTGGAAAAGGAGTAATTTTTCTATTATCTAAATATATCTCTCCTTGGTCAGGGTTCTCAAAACCGGCAATGCACCGAAGCGTAGTCGTTTTGCCACATCCGCTGGGACCCAAAAGGCTTAAAACCTTACCCTCTGCTGCCTCAAAAGTAACATCTTGAACAGCTTTTACCTTTCCGAAATTTTTGCTTAAATTTTTTACTTTAAGAATTGCCATAAAATAAATTACCTCCAAGTAATATCTGGTTATTTATAAATTTCAATTTATCCTCCTATTCCTCCTAAATGTTCAGCCTTGAGGAATTTTTGAATCAATACCATAAAAAGAATTGAAGGAATTAATAACAATATAGCGATTACCGATGCAAACTGAATATTAGATCCGCTTGCTGAATAAAGAGTCATAGGAAGAGTTGTTACAAAAGGAATTCCTATAAAGAAAGTACCGGTAAATTCATCCATTGAAGTAAGGAATACAAATACCGAACTGGCTATAAGTCCGGGAGTTGAAATAGGCAAAGTTACTTTAAAAAATGCTTTCAGCCTTGTAGCACCAACGCTTCTGGCAGCTTCTTCTAACTCCGGAGGAATTGAACTAAAAGTACTTGCGGTAATCCAAACTGCAAAGACCAACCCCACCACTATATGAACAAAAATTACTCCTAATACTGTCCCGGTTAATCCTATCTTATTAAACATCAACATTAAATTAATAAATACCGGTTGTTGGGGGAATGCCCGGGGCAATAAAAATAATATTAAAATCATGCCTTTTAAAAGAGCAGGAATTTTGAGTTTTGCTAACGAATAACCTGCTGGAATGGCAATTGCCATGGTTATTATAACCACAATAATGGCGATGCCTAAACTTAACAAAAAAGCTGGTACTACGTTTACTGCCCCCAAGGTTAAACTTTTAGTAATTCCTAAAGCCTGGAGCCAATAATCAAATCCTATTTTTTGGGGAAGTGTATGAGGCCAATACCATCTTAAAGCAACAGACCAAATCCCCAAACTTAATAAGGGGGCAAATAGGAAAAATATAAATACCGAAAATATAATTATTTCAATAGTTTTTCTAAAACCACTTTTATGCATTAATAACCTCCATCAATCATAAAGACCTTTTTTCATCATACTCCTTACATAATAAATTGCTAACAAGCTGACTAATATATATGAAAAAACTCCTAATGCATTTGCTACCCCATAATCACCAAAATAATTTACACGATGAGCAATATCTACAGTTATAGTAACCGGAGCCTTCCCCCCAATAAGCATGTAAGGAAAACTAAAACATCCAACCAGGGAACAAAAAACCAAAGTTACCGCAATAAGAATAGTAGGTTTATTCATGGGAATAAGAACTTTGGTGATAATCTGAGGCAACTTTGCTCCTACACTTTTTGCTGCCTCAATATAAGAATTGTCGATCATCTGAAAGCCACCTAAAATTATTAGTATCATGAAGGGTGCTTGTTTCCATACGAAACCGAAAGTTAAACCAATCCAATTAAAAAGCTGTAAAGGATTTTCAATATTGATAAGACCTAATTTTGCCAAAAAGAGATTTAGTATTCCATGAGGAGCTAAAAAACTTCTCATCATCTGGGCAATTACCACAAAAGGAAGAAAAATTGGTAATCTATATAAAATTCCAATACTATTAGCTAACCATCCTGTAGATAATCTTAAATATACTGCAACAAGAATACTTAAAACTGTAGCGATAAAAGTGCTAAGTGCAGTTACTCCCATAGTAAATAAAATATCGTACCGATATAAACGAAGTGTTTTTTCATAATTTGCTAAACTTAAAACCCCCTCTTTACTGATAAAACTTTTCCAAAATGAAGCAAGGAAAGGGTATAAATATAATAATAAAATTGCCATTACTGCAGGAAGTACTAATACATAAGGAAGAATATTAGTATAGGAGTGGGACCTTCCGGCCCCAGCTCCTATTTTACTCTTTCCAACAGCCAATTCATTTTTTAAATTATTTCCCATTTAAATTCTCCTAAATTGGTTGTATACTAATTCCTATTCGACGGCTTCTAATATTGCATCAAAATAGTCTCCCAGCGGAAAAGCCCGACCGAATTCAGCTAACATTGCCGGAGTTACATCTTGATATATTACATTAAAAGTTTCTTTGGGAACAAAATCTTTAATGTAACTTCCGTCAATTCCCGGATACCAGTTAAATCTCTTTACAATTTCCTCTGCCTGTACTGCTGGCGAAGTAACAAATTCAACAAAATTTTTCGCTTCTTCGGGATTAGGTGAATTTTTAGGAATTACAAAATACATAGGTTGTCCGGGCATTCCCGGTTCGGGAAGAAGAATGCGGGATGCAGGATCTAATTTACCTTCTGCCATCCAGCTTAAGAACATATCCACCCAGACCGGTCCCATCCAAATTTCACCTCTGTTTAGTGCATCGAGAGTAGCTACATTTCCACCGGTTAAAGTAACATTTTTGTTGAATTCCTTTAGTTCTTTAATTGCTTCATCCCAGGTAGCAATTTCGGCTTCATCGAAAGGTCCGGTAACTGCATACTTTTCATATTTTCCTGTCTTCCAATAAATCCAACCACAGGTAAATGCTACTCCTGACATTCCACCTTTTATCCCATTGTAACCAAACTTTCCTGGATTTTCTTCAGCCCATTTAACTATCTCCTCATAAGTTTTAGGCGGGTCGGTAACATATTTTGGATTAAAAGCGATAACTGCTTGACTATGGAACATGGGCATACAATAACCTTCTACATCAACACCGAGAGAATTTTTAGCAAACGGTGAAGTAATATATTGCCATGTGTCTATGTCTTTAGCATATCCAAGTAGGAGATCTTCTTCCATTGCCCATTTCAAGAAAATTTGATGTATCATCGCTACATCTATATCGCCTTCTTTT
Source organism: Atribacterota bacterium (assembly GCA_030666935.1). GTDB lineage: Bacteria > Atribacterota > Phoenicimicrobiia > Phoenicimicrobiales > Phoenicimicrobiaceae > Sediminicultor. Next base: position 3,648 of record DAOUWX010000001.1, read on the forward strand.
TTATCCTTATCTGCCATGATTTTTTCAAAAACTAAACGAGAACCCGCATTTCCCGGACCAGTATGAACTGTCATCACACTAACATTAGGATACTTTTCGTTAAACTGAGGGCCTATTACATGTTGGCCAAGAGCAAGCATATTCACATCTCCAGCAGTCATGTATACCAACTTCACGTCTTTAGCAGAAGCACCTAAAGTAAAAACACCTATCAAGATAATACTTACCATTAAAAAAATTATCCAGAAATTTGTAAGTTTCTTAAACATAATCTTTTCCTCCTTAAAATTTTTTGCTTAAAAACACCACTTTAGCGCAATGCTTTTTACGAAAGTTTATTACAACTTTCATTTAGTTATTTTATTTCGCTAGACCACCTCCTTTACATTAATTTTGTCTGAGATCAGCTAGGTAGATTCGGTTGTAATTAAAAATTTAAATAATCATTTATAATGTATTCTTTTCATAAATTAATTGACTGAATCCATTGAAACAGTTTCTCATAAGTAAAACTTTTTTCTTTAACAAAAAATTCAAATCCCGCAAACCCTGAATAAATTTTAGAGAGTTCTTTAAGAATAAATTTGAAGTCAAGTTCTCCGGTCCAGGGTTCACCTCTGTAAGGTACATTTGCCACATGAATATATCCTATAAATTGGTGATATCTTTGTAAAGTTTCCAAGACATTTCCTTCCATAATCTGCATATGGTAAATATCATAAAGTATTTTAAGATACTCAGAATTTATTGATTGAATCAATTCAAGGGTTATTAGAAAATTATCTAAAAAATAATTTTTGTGGTCTTTTAAAGAGTTTAGTGGTTCAATCACCAACATAATTTTTCTCTTGTTAGCAACCTCAACGGCAGCCTTAAGATTATCAAATAAACAAAGTAATTTTTTTTCACTGCTTAGTGAATTATTTTTTACGCTTCCATCACCTTCTAATATATCTGATAATAACATAATGCGGTCACATTTTAATTTCTTTGCTGCATCTATAGAAGCATTTACTTCTTGAATAACTTTTTCTTTATTATCTAAAATTAAGGATGATATTCTATTCCCGCTAAAATTAGAAACCTTCAAACCGCTATTTATAATTAGCTCAAAATCTTTATCTCGCCAATCCCAAAATTCAATAAATTTAAATCCTGCTTGTTTTATTTTCTCAAGTTTTTCCCTTAAACCATCTTCGGGATATATTGAGTCTATACATAATGAAAACTGCATTTTCTTTTCCTTTTCATAATATTTGAATTAATTTAAATATTTTTATTAAAATCGAAATTCTTTTACAATTTGAAACATGGCTATAAGATTTTCAATCGGCACTTTTGATTGAATGTTATGGATGGTGTTAAACACAAAACCACCGTTCTTCCCAAATACCTGACAACGTTCTTTGACTTCCCTTCTTACCTCTTCGGGGGTACCAAAGGGAAGTGTCCTCTGTGTATCTACTCCACCGCCCCAGAATACCAATTTATCTCCGTATTTTTCCTTTAACATTTTGGGATCCATATCTTGGGCTGAAGTCTGAATAGGATTTAAAATATCTACTCCAACCTCTACAAAGTCATCTAAAAAGAGAGTAATAGAGCCACAACTATGATAAAAAGTTTTCCATGGTGTATTCTTATGAATCCAATCATTTATCCTCTTATGAAAGGGTTTATAAAACTCCCGATACATATCAGGTGATATAAAGGGGGCATTTTGAGTCCCAAAATCTGTTCCGCTAACCATAATTACATCTATCTTATTTCCTACTGCTTCATAAGAGAGTTTCAAATTTTTCAGTACTATTTCGCATTGCAATTCAAAGATTCCCTTTATGTAATCAGGATATTCAATATGAGCGGTAATCCATCTTACTGGTTCCCTGATCCCCTTAGGATTTTTAATAGCTGGCCCTGGTACCATAGAAACATCTCCAAAGCCTGCATCTATAAACTCTCCGACAATATAAAGGTCTGTATTTTTATATAGCTCATCTGCCCTGTTCTCTAAATATCTTAATGTTTCTTCAGAAAAAACTGAATACTGCTGGCTTACCCAATCCTCCGGATTTAAATTTCTCTCATTAAGGGGTTCTTGACGTACCAAAAGATCAAAATAATAACCTCCTTTAGGCATCTTTGCACAGGGAGGAACTGAATTATCCCCTTGGGGATAGAGATAAATATTACCTTCATCATCCCTTTTAGTAGTAAATTTCTCAGGTACCATTACTTTAGTTCCGTCAAATAATTTCCATGGTTTCCAATTCTCATTTCTAAATCCAAAAAAATTAGTAGGAAGCCATAATCCCATAATATCAATCCCTAATTTCTCTATTACCTCCATATCAACTTCAGCTAGTATCTGAAAAGGATCGACTATCTTTACTAATTTATCCTTTAAGCCCAAGGACTGCCTTAATTTAGCATAAGTACTTGCTTGAATTCCGGTCACCAAAGTTGAACCTAAATCAAGAGGAATACGATCGGTTTCTTGATGATTAATAGCTTTTCTTACCCTTTCTCGAGAATTCATTAGTACGTCTCCTAAAAATATGAGGAAAATTAAAAACCTTTACTTTAATTTTCAATTTTTTAATGTCTTTGACATCTTTCCGGTAGCTATTATTTCTATGATATCTTCCGGATTGGCATCTTTTTTATAAACCTCTCCTATTTTTATCCCCCTATCTAACATCACAAATCTTTCTGCGACAGGATAAACATGATAAACATTGTGAGTGATAAAAATAACTGAAACTCCGGACTCTCTTACTTTTTCTACTTGTCTAAGAACTTCCCTTGTTTCTCTAACTGATAAAGCCGCAAGAGGCTCATCAAGGATGAGGAGTTTGACTTTAAAATGCATAGCTCTTCCTATTGATATCGCCTGTCTCTCTCCTCCGGATAAAATCGATACAAATTCATTTGCTGACCTTACTCTTACACCTAATCCCGTAACAGCCTTTTCGCATTCTTCGTTCATCTTTTTTCTATCAAGCAAACGTATCGGGCCTATTTTTCTGGTTGGTTCCCTTCCTAAAAAAAAGTTCCTGGAGATACTCATTATATCTACCAAAGATAGTGCCTGATGAACTGTTTCAATCCCCATTGCTCTTGCATCTCTTGGGGATGAAAAATTTACCCGACTGCCTTCAAAAAAAATTTCACCTCTATCTGGAGGAAAAACACCGGCGAGGATCTTTATAAGAGTAGATTTACCTGCTCCATTATCCCCTAACAGACCTAAAATTTCTCCAGATCGAACCTCAACATTTACCTTTTTTAATGCCTGAACTGCTCCAAAATTCTTTTCCATATTGAGCATTTTTACTAATGATATAGCTTCCTGCATAAATTATGACCCTCCTTCGCCTTATGTCATTGCGAACTTCGATTTATCGAAGCGTGACAATCTCGTCGAGATTGCTTCGTCCCGCCACACATTTACATCTCCAAACGTCTAAGTTTAAGATTGATTGTTGCCGCTATTATTAAAATTGCCCCCACAAATGTTTGATACCAATAGGCAGGTGCACCTATCATTACCAGGCCGGTTCTCATCATCCCCATAAGAAACGCTCCAAAAAATACTCCAATGATTGTTCCATAACCTCCGGTTAAGAAAGTTCCTCCGATAACCGCTGAGGCAATTGCTTCCAACTCCATTCCTGTTCCAAATGATGCGTTGGCGATATTAAATCTACTAATTACAATACAACCTGATAATGAGGCCATTAGAGACGATAACATGAAATTTATCACTTTTACTTTATTTACATTTACTCCCATTGCCCTTGCTACTTCTTTATTCCCACCGGTTGCAAATACCCAATTCCCATAACGTGTATTAGTAAGGATAAGTGAGAATAGCAGGGTAAGTAAGAAGAACCAGATATGAGAAGGTCGAAAACCATAGCCTATAAATCGGGTTAATACAGTGGGCATAATTATATCGCTTTTATAGCTAACCGATTCGCCTCCGGTAATTGCTAAAAGTGACCCTCTTAAAAATAACATCATACCCAAAGTTGTTATAAAAGAAGGGATGTGTGCGCGTAAAGTTATCATTCCATTACAAAAACCGATAAAAGCTGCAATAGTCAATGTAATAATGAAGGCTAATGGTGAATTAAAGCTATTTGACAAGGTTACAAACAAAAAACCTGATAATGCATAAACACTGCTAACTGAAAGATCAAATTCTCCGGCAATCATTAAAAAAGCTACACCGACAGCCATAATTCCTAATTCTGAAACTATTGTGAGTATCCCGGTAATATTACGTAGGGTTAAAAATTTTGATGAAAAAATAGAAAAAATTGTAAATAATATCAAGAAAGCAAGTATCACTCCAAATTCAGGCCATCTACGTATCTGAGAAAAATTTAAAAATTGCCCTCGAGTTTCAACTCCCATATTGTTCGTTGGTTTTTCCATTAATTCCTCCTAATAGCATTTTTATATAATGTTGGGTGGTGTCTGAGAAATATCACCACCCAACATATCTAATTATCGCTCCTTCCAGTTATAGTTTACCTGTATCCTTCTTTAACTAAATCCTCTAAGGCAGGAATATTCTCTGCAGTAATGACAGCTGGTCCCGTGGAGACTGGTGCCGGTGGAGGAATATAACCATACTTTGCACTTAAATAAGCAAATACTACTCCGAGGTAACCCTGCAGGTATTGTTGCTGATCCATAGTAAACATTACTTTACCTTCCTGGATGTATTCGAGTATCTTAGAAGAGGCATCCATTTGGGCAATCTTTACATCTACTCCTACTTTTATCCCATCTGCTTCTAAACGTGGAATTATAGTCTCTGTACGCATAGTGTTCGAGCAGAAAATTGCATCAGTTTCAGGATGCGCTTTTAAATAAGCAGCTACCATCTCGGCTCCTTTAACTGCGTCTTCTGTAATATCCAGAGATTCTGCAATCACGCCTTTTGCTTTCATGGTATCTATGTATCCTCTTCCTCTTGCCTCGATGTGAGTGGCTCCTGGGTGATGGTTAGCAAATATTGCGCGTTTGGGAGTAAATCTCGCTAATGTCTCCCAAGCTGCCTTAACTCCAATAAAGTAGCTATCTTCACCAACATAAGTTACAACAGGTATCCTGTCTTCGGGGTCTCTAAGGTCTGGTGCATTAATCGCTACTACCGGTAGTCCTTTGGCAATCTCTGCTCGAAGGGATTCATCCATAGCTTCAGGTGCAGTCAAGGTGCAAACTAAAGCATCTGGTTCGCTAGCCAATGCTGCCTCTATATAGGCCATAAACTCTTCAAGTTTAAATACTGCAGGTCCAGTATAAATTACTTCTAAATCATCATATAGATCACCTGCATCGAGTGCTCCATTCTCGCAAACTTTCCAGAATGGGTCAGCTATGCCACCGTGGACTACTACGTAAATTTTATATTCTTTTTCCGCTGCAAAAGAAGATAGGAAGATACTCGAAAACAAGAAGATTAAGATAAAGATAAACAAACCAGTTTTTAAATTACTTTTCATTTTTTACCTCCAAAAAATTTTTAAATTTCCAAGAAATATCCAAGAAATATTTTCTTCTTATGTCTCACCTCCTATTGTTAGTTCCCTGTTGTTTAAAGGATAGTTTCTTTTTTCCAGGGTATGGTTACAGGGAATTTTTTGATTTTTCAAGAAGCTGAATTTTAGTAATTTTTTCAATAAAGTAATTTCGTTTATATCAATTAATAATTTAAAAAATATCTTGTATGTAAGTTTATACTGTTAGCCTAGAGCTTGGGTAATTTTCGATATTAAATGCGAACGATTGCAATATAATAATTTAAATCCTATAAAATTCTTTTCTTTGATTTGTTTTGATTGAATCACTTCTTCTGATTTCTAATTTTCGATTATTTGTGTTTAATTTTATTCATCAATTGCTTGCTGAGCTCATCAACAAAAATCAAAAATAGTGATAAAAATAAGAAAGTATTTTCAGTGAATTTTTATAATTATAAAAATAATATTATAACTATGCATTCGATTGCAGTTGATTTTATTTTACAATAAGACAACCCCTCTTGTCAAAGGTTTTTAAAATATTTTTTAAATATAAGATATTGATAATATATAGAATCGCAGATCTTCACATTTGATTTACTATAACTTCTTAAAATACAATTTATTTTAAGAAGTTATAGTAAATGTGAAAACATCACCTTCCCTTTTTTTGCTATATCAACCAATAAAGGTTAGCATCATTTGTACAATCTTTGACGAACTGCATCATACAGAATTATCCCAGCAGCTACTGACGCATTTAAGGATTCAGTGAATCCCAAGATAGGAATTTTTATTTTTTTATAAGCAGCCTTCCTCCAAATATCATTTGCTCCTCTATTTTCATTTCCAACTACTAAAGCAAAAGGTTTTTTGAGGTTAGCGGAATAGTAATATTCTTCGCCCCCTAAATCTGCTACCATAATATTTATAGAGTTATAGTTTAGCCATTTTACAGCCTCATCATCATCAAGACCATTTATAATAGGCACCTGAAACAGGGAGCCCATTGTAGACCTAATAACTTTTGAGTTGTATAAATCTACAGTTCCTTCAGTTAATAATATTGCGGTAGCACCTGCTGCAGCGCTGGTTCTTATGATTGTCCCAAGATTTCCAGGATCCTGCAGACCATTTAAAACAACTACTGAAGGATTTACGCCAAGAATTATATCTGTCAATGATATTTCTATTTGTTCAGCTACAGCTATTATTCCTTGAGGACTAACTGTATCTGAAATTTTCTTAAATAGATTATCGGGCAGCCTTAAAACCTGGCAACCTTGATTAATTTTTGGTACATTTTCTGCTGTTTCATTAATAATAAGGTATTTTATTTTTACTCCCCTCTTATTAGCTTCCTCAAGAAGCCTGATACCTTCTATAAGAAATAATCCACTGCTTTCACGCACTTTTTTTTGACTTAAGGCTTTTATTAACTTATATATTGGGTTTTCCTTTGAAGTAATATCTTTATACTGTTTCATGTATGATGCTCCTCTATAGATTAATTGACAACTACCAGCGCATACCTTATGCATTGAGCTTTGCTAATATGATGGAGTATAATATCAAATTTATTGAAGTTTTATATAAAATCCTTTTTTTTAGCATGGATATTAGTTTAAATTATCTTTGTTTACTATATACTACGTTTATTTTAAAAATCCTTCTTTTTCCATCTGTCAACCGTCTATAAAAAAATGGAACCTGTTGTAACTTATTCTAATAAACTATATGGTCGTTATATAAGGAAGTTTTAAAAATTTTTCTGTATCATTTTAATTATAATAATTACTCATGTTTTATTTTTATATTTAAAATGAAACTTACAAAATAATATGCTATACTACCAAACAGTATTTAAAACTAAAATAGGTAACTTGTAAAATAAACTCATTAAATTAAATGCTACAAAACTCGTAATAAAATAACCTAAAAGAATTCAATCTTAAAACGCTTAGGATAATATTTATATAAAAAAGGAGGAAGGATCGAGTGATTAAAAGATCAAAAATTAGCCTTAACAGAATCATTTATCCAAATTTGGAATTAGAGGATTTTTATAAATTTACTAAAGATTTGGGTGTAAATAAAATCGAATTGCGCAATGACCTTCCTGGAGGAGAAATAATTGACGGTTATTCTCATGAGCAGCTGAAAGAACTTTCAAAAAAATACGGAGTGGAAATATTAACTATTAATGCCTTGCAAAAATTTAATTTAACTGCAATTCTTCCAGAGACCATAAAGGAATTAAAAAAATTAATCAATCTTTCACTCTCCATCGGTTGCAAGGCAATTGTGTTATGCCCTAATAATGATGTTAATGATAAAAGGGGTTCAGAGGAGATTTTTAAAGAAACAGTAAAAGCCTTAAAATCTTTCGGACCTTTGTTTCAGAATAGCGACATACAAGGCTATTTAGAACCTTTGGGATTTGAAGAATGTTCTCTTAGATCACTGGTTACAGCGATGAAAGCTATTCAAGAATCAGGTTATCCTGTCTTTAAAATTGTTCATGATACCTTCCATCATCATATCGGTCCTGATACCTTTGATACAATTAAAAACGATTATGATATCTCTTACACCGGGCTAATCCACATCTCCGGAGTAGAATGCAATATTCCTGTTGATGAATATAGAGATAATCATCGGGTTTTAGTAACCGAACAAGATAGGCTTCAAAACAAGGAACAAATAGAATTACTTCTCAAACTTGGCTATACGGGAAATATTTCCTTTGAACCCTTTTCTCAAAAAGTACAAGAGATGGAGATTGAAAAGATAAAATCAGCCATTGACCAGAGTATAGAATATATAAGTAGATAAAATGCAGTATGGGATGAAGATAATAGAATATTTTGGCTATCTTTTAGTTACCTAATTAAAATTATAAAGAAGATTTATTGAAATAATGAAAATATTTTTTTATATTTTTTATTGTTCTTTTTCTTCCCAGTTTAGAGATCGGCTGACTGCTTTCTTCCAGCCTTTATATAATTTTTCTTTTGTTTTTTTATCCATATTGGGAGAAAATTCTCTATCTACTTTCCATTTGGCGGCAATTTCTGCCTTGTTCTTCCAAAAGCCAACCGCTAAACCGGAAAGATATGCTGCGCCCAGGGCGGTAGTTTCTGCAACTTTAGGTCTTACTACCGGAACTCCCAGGATATCTGATTGGAATTGCATTAAGAAATTATCTCTTACTGCTCCGCCATCCACTTTTAATTCTTTTAAATTGATCCCTGAATCTTTTTGAATAACTTCCAGGACATCACGGCTCTGGTAAGCTATGGACTCTTCTGCTGCTCTTAAGATATGCTCTTTCTTTGCCCCCCGGGTTAGCCCTATAATGATACCCCGAGCATACATATCCCAATAAGGGGCGCCAAGGCCCACAAAGGCGGGGACTAAATAAACTCCGTGAGAATTTTTAACTTTTAGGGCATATTTTTCAATTTCTTTAGAAGTTTTTATAAGACCGATTTCGTCTCTTAACCATTGAACTACTGCACCGCCGATAAAGATACTCCCTTCCAAGGCATATTCTACTTTACCATTAACCCCCCAGGCAATTGTGGTCAAAAGCCCATTCTTGGAGGGAACAATTTTCTCTCCGGTATTCATCAAGATAAAACATCCGGTCCCATAGGTATTTTTTGCCATACCCGGTTCATAACAAGCCTGGCCAAAAAGAGCAGCCTGCTGGTCTCCGGCATCACCTGAGATAAGAATTTCCGCTCCGAATATTTCCTTATCAGTATGACCGTAAATATAACTCGAAGGTAGAACTTTGGGGAGCATCTCTCGGGGAATATCCAGTTCAGTTAATATATCCTCATCCCAATCAAGATTATGAATATTAAATAACATTGTCCGGGAAGCATTAGAATAATCAGTTACATGAGTTTTCCCTTTAGTTAAATTCCAGATAAGCCAGCTGTCTACTGTACCAAATAAAACTTCTCCTTTTTCGGCTTTCTCCCTGACCTCACTTATATTATCTAAAACCCATTTAATCTTGGTGCCGGAAAAATAGGCATCAACCACCAGCCCGGTCTTTTTTTGGATAATCTTTGCCAATCCTTTCTTTTTAAGCTGATCACATATAGGAGCAGTCCTTCGACATTGCCATACGATAGCATTATAAACCGGCTTACCGGTTTTTTTATCCCAGACTATCGTAGTCTCTCTCTGATTAGTTATACCAATAGCAGTTATATCACCCGCTTCCAGGCCAGCCTTATCTAAAGCAGTTTTTGTCACTTCTATCTGAGAAGACCAAATTTCCCTGGGATTATGTTCTACCCAGCCTGGCTTAGGATAAATCTGTCTAAATTCCTTACTGACAGTACTTATTATAGATCCACTATGATTGAAGATTATCGCTCGAGAACCGGTAGTCCCCTGATCCAAAGCCATGATATATTTTGCCAATATTAACACCTCCGAATATTACTCCGATATTTGTTTCATTTAAAATGTAATATCATTTTTCAAATTAAAAAATAAAAAAATTAATCATTCAATACTCTTTTAATACGTGGATCAGTAAATGTATCACTAGTATCATCACTTGGAGAAGAAAATTCTGAAATAACTGCTCCCTCCTCTCCTGCCTGAAACCAATGAAGAGTATTTTTATTAATGGTATATTGATCTCCGGGTAATAGGATAATTTCATGATATACGGAATAACACTTCTCATCTCCCGCTGGAGGATGAGTCTTCGGATTTTCGGTTTTCTCACCTTCTATATAAAGATACACCTCCCCATACCTACAACGAAATGTTTCCATTTTCCCTTCCCTGCCATTATGGTCAGGATGGCAATGTTCGGGACAGGTTTGATGAGGAAACAATACCATTTCTTTCGCACAATACCTCGAGTTATTTATATATACTACTAAAACAACACCGGTTCTTTCAAAATCATTTAAACCAAGATCGGCAATTTCTATATTTTCCTTCTCTTGTGAAGAAAGAACAATACCCGCTTTTTGAAAGTATTCAAGAGCTTTCGCTTTTATTCTTTCTTTTTCTTCTTCTCTCATTTTTCTCCCTTCTTTGTTCTCATCATTTTTCAAATTAGAAAATAATCATCCAATCTGATCTTCAGGACCTTTCCAAATCTTATATTGATAATCATATTTCCAATTGTCTGTAGGAATAGAAATTGATAAGCGTTTCCACCCGGAGGTTATTCTATTTACAACTTCAGGTAAAGGTCGAATCCCTCCGGTAGCATCAATCGCTTCTACACAACAGGCACCAACAGCAGTGGCTAAGATAATGCACTTTTCCGGTTCTCCTCCATCTAAAAGTTGAGCTAAAAACCCGGCAATAGTGGCATCTCCGGTTCCGGTAGTTCCTTTAACCTCCGTAGTAAAACAAGGAGATAGAAGCTGGCGATAATTCCATTGGCCGGGGTTTATTATTCTCGATAAATTACTTTTTTCTATTTGGTGTGTTCTTAAATATAGACCCTGGTCACCAAGTTTTATTGCAACTACATTTGCCCCATACTCAATTAATTGCCTGGCTAATTGATCTAATAATACAACATCGATTCTTTCTTTCTTCTCTGAAATGTTATAAAATTTCTCTGGATTAAGCATATACAACAGTTCATCAATACTGGGCATAAAAATATCTACCATAGGTAAAACGTTTTTAAAGAATTTGTACCAATCTATTTTACCGGCAGGAGATTCAGGGTCCGGCATAGCCATATCCAAACTGGTAATTATATTCATCTTTCTAATTCTTCGAAACATTTTTACCAGTTCTTCTCCCGAGTTCTCATAAAACTTCTTCATTAAAGGAGGATATCCAAAATGGAATATTCGGCCACTTTTTATTTTTTCATAAGGAATATCATTCGCATTAAAGGTATGATTAGGTCCAGGACAATGCAAAAAGACCCGATCAGTATCTGGCGGGTTTAAAACAATAGTATAAGAAGAAATCTCATCTTTGCTGATAATCATATTTTCCACTAAAGTTTTGTCTTCTTTTTGTAAAATCTCTAAAATAACCTTTCCAAAGGCATCTGACCCAATTTTTCCTAACAAAGTTGTACCAATGCCCAATTTTTTAAGAGTTATTCCTGTATTAGCTACAGCTCCCCCGGTCGATAATTTCAATCCTGACATTTCCAGAATATGTCCGGGAATAATCGTCTTAATACCCCCAATCCTCCAATCCGGAATAATATCTAAACAAATATGACCTGCAACAATTATATCCATAAAATTCTCCCATTTAAAAAATATAAAATATTTTTGTTAATTTAGATTCCTTTTGCTATTTCTTTCATAACTTTTGCTTCTTCATCCTGGTGGCTGGATAAATGACAAACATTTCTTAATACGTTTTCTAACCCCCTTGGATATTCTCGCTTAAAAAATACTTTATCCGGGGGATACATTTCCCCTTTCTCGTCTTTTGCTTTAAAATCTAAAGCAGTATAAAATGCTCTTTTAATCTTATTATAAGGAATGCCTTGTCTTTGAGCCAAAAGTATTGGTCCCACTAATCTTTCATTCTTGTCTAACTTACGATACAAATCTCTACCTACTCGAAAAATAGTATCTCTTAATGATTTATTTTGAAATCTAAAAAGTAGATCATCAATATGGTTTTGTAAATCTTGTAGAGTAAGATCCTTAGAATATGCCCTATTTAAAGCCACTGCTGATTGCTTCATGCATTCCCGAACAGTTTTATAAATTTTTGGTACTTCTAATGCTTCATATATAAAAGTCATTTCTGAGTCATATTGGTACCCAAAATAAGCTGATGCAGAATGACCAAGATTATGGATAAAAAGTTTTCTATCTACAAAGGCTTTGATATTTTTAACAGTCCAAAGATCTATAACCTGAGGAAGTGGATTCTTAAACCCTTTTTTATCCACAATAAGAGTATTATAAGGCTCGGCAAATACCCATAACAAATCTTTTTTCTTATCCTCTTCTTTCATCAGAGGAACCATCTTCCCTATGCTTGATTCTATTAATCCAACCAGCTTATCGAAAGGATATTCTTCGGGAAGAAAATTTTTTAATTCCTTTCTTAAATAGTCTGCTCCACTCCTTATATTCTCGGCAATAATAATATCTAAAGGATTTTTTCCTCTTTTTTCATATCTTAATTGAAGTCCTAAAGCAATTACCGAAACAATTTGAGGTAAGGCATGTTTACCTACTGCAGTAGCGATAATATCCACATCTATTATCTCCCGAATAACTGCCTCTTTATCACAACCATCTATGGCTCGGATATTTTCTATTAAAATAATTTCATCAGGAAATTCATTTCTTTTTATTACTAACCTATACTCTCTTTTTTTATTGAGTTCCTTTACCAATTCTTTATTAATATCAACAAAAACAACTTCATATCCCGAACGGGAAAATAGCTGACCGATAAATGATCTCCCAATATTTCCTGCTCCAAATTGAATCATCTTTTTTTTGTACATCATTATCTTCCACAGCTCTATATAAACTAATTTTTTACCTTATTATATGAAAAATTAAGATCTCAACTAAAAATTATTTTTTAGATGCATTTCTTTTTGTATTATTTTATTATTCGACAATATACCTAAAAATCCTTCTTTTTTAAATAAAATAAAAAAGCTCTTCAGTATTTAAACTAAAGGGCTGGTATTTTCTTGGCTCCCCCTATTGGACACGTTCAGAACTTTTAAGGGAAATATTGCAATAGAAAATATTAGATTAATAAGTTAGTTATTCAATACTAAAGAAATATCTATAGACTAGAATTTGTACAATATTTTAAAATAAAAAGCCCTTCAACTAAATGCCAAAGGGCTTGGAATTATCAAATATCCTTATTAAGGAATACCAAGTAGATAACAGACTTTTTAATCGTAGTAATTAGCTGTCGGCTGAAAGAACAAGGTTAGGACTCTTTTGTGCAAAATCAATAAAGCATCGTTTAAAAAGAGTCCACTTTTCTATTAAAAACGACAACTCGGTTACGTCCTTTTTGCTTCGCTTTATATAGAGCTTCATCGGTTTTTTCAATAAGAGATTGTCTATCAACGATTTTCTGATCTAATCCTGCAACACCGATACTAACCGATATGCTAACTGCCTGTCTATCCTCCTGCTCATCAGCTGGTACCATAACTGATGTTTCCACTACCTGGCGCAATCGCTCCGCTAAATCTGCTGCTGTGGGTACCGAGGTATGCGGTGCAATAATTGCAATTTCTTCCCCTCCATAACGCGCAACAATATCCGTTTTTCGAACATTTTTAAGAAGTAAGTGACCCAAGCTCTTTAAAACAAGATCACCGATATAATGTCCATATGTATCATTGACGTTCTTGAAGTGATCAATGTCAAGTAGCAGCATGGAAAGTTGGAAACTATATCTTTGAGCTCTCAAAATCTCTTCATCCAACTTCAGATTCAAATGTCTACGGTTGTAGATACCAATTAAGGGGTCAATAATGTTTTCACGCCTAAGAGCAGAGACCTGATTAAGGTCCGTAGCTGTTTGTAGAGCAAGTGAACCTACTAACAGTACAATAATTGCACTAAAAAAGAAGACCACCGGTATTATTAAATTAAAATAGTCATTATATCTATCCCAATAAATAATGTTATAAATTACATAACCAAATAGAAATAAAAAGATAAGAATGCTTAAGAAGTTCCATTTTTGGCGAATATTACCTACAGATAGTTGTGAAATGAGCCTCCGTATAGGGAAAAAGGAGATGCCAAGAAGAGACGCTCCCACAAATACGAGAATATTTGTGATAAAGGATATATCGTTTTGCATATTACCTCCATGATAGGTTAATACCTAACGGTTCATATATTTTAAAATTTTAGGAAAATAAATCACATTAGTCTCTGCAAAGTTTTTGAATGTCTCCAAATTAGTTTACATTTATCTTGTTATAATAGCATAAATAAATGGAAGCAACAATCTCGTTAAAAACGAACTGCACGTTCCTGACCACAACAAAACTATTTTGATTCTATTTGCTGACGGTTTAATAGCAGCCCCAACACGAAATATCCTACCACCGCTTGAGACTCTTTACACATACTTTCTTTCTGGCTCACTATGTTACAATACATCTTCCATCACTTATGTGTGGTCTTGTTAATGATAATACAGATCTGCAATCACCCTAACTTCGTCGTGTTCTCCTTTTCCAACTTTAAATCTTTCCAAATCGGTTGTACGATGCATTCCATTTTATGGTTCAAAAATGTATATGCAATGATGTCAGGAGGTTTATGTATATTAATGCTTACTATAGTTTTCTGATTTTAATTAAGTATTTTTTGGTATATTCTACTCTTGCTATTAAAATCCTTCTTTTTCTGGAAAATAATTTATAAAAACAAAAAGCCCTTCAGCAAATTGCCAAAGGGCTGGAAATTGTCAGCTCCCCCTATTGGAAAGCTTTAGAACTTTTAAGGGGGAAATTGCACTTGAAAACATTAGATTAATAAGTTAATTATTCATTATTCTAGGTAATCTTTAAATAGAATTTCACAATTTTATTGTAAAGAATTAAGGGTTCTAAAATGTTAAACTTGGTGGAGGCTAGTAAACGAGTTTCGCAACTTTTGTATGAATGGGGAAACTGAAAAAGTATATCATAAGTTAGAAGAAGCAATTGGGATCTGTTAAGAATTAAAATATAGAGTTACTCTTTAAGTATATTTGTTTAATTAACTTGCATTTATGGTTAGAATAATTAATACCTTATAATCCTTAAGAGATAGGGCATGACCTAAATTGATCGCCGTCGTAGTTTTCCCGGTCCCGCCTTTAAAATTTAATATTGCAATTTTTCTCATAAATTCCCCCTGCTATATGCTTGTAATGTTTGTATTGTTTGTAATACTTAATATTTAAAAAATTTAATAGGAACATCTATATATATATTATCATCTACTATCCCTTCTGTTAATAATCCACCTTTTGGACTGTCTTTTTCTTCTTCTATAAAAAGACATAGAGGCTTCTCATGGCGCAGAATCGAAATAATATCACTGAATTGACTGATAGGATAATGGAGATTTATCTTATCCATCCATCCATATTTTTCTACCCAATTTGACCCATACTTTCTACACTCATTTGGAGGAATCTCTGAGTCATCCTTAAAGAATTTTATTGTTAGTGCGGTACCATCATGCTTTCGTTTTGCTCTTTTGTCATCACTATAACAACTTATTTTTATTATACAATCGCCTGGTTTTCTTTCTTTGTCATTGGCATAGTAACAAAGGCTGTAATGAGTAAATTTTAGCTTTAAATAAGTCATTTTATAACCTCCTTTTTAATTATTTTTAATTAATATTCCAGTTTCGCTTTACTTAAAAAATACTTTTTCAGCTTTTGATATAGGGAAAATTTCAGCAATTGTTTATTCTGCAAGCCTACCTACTTTCGGATCATCAGCGCTTCTAATTCTCCAGCAAAATTCAATGCGGGACCATATAACAGTTTTTTCAGTTAGTTTCCGGAACTCTTTAAGGACTTCAGGATTGATTGCTAAATTGCCATTCCGATTTTCATATACGAATTGAGATCCGAATTTATCTTCTATCAAATACACAACTTCGTTTTGGTAAAGTTCACGCTTTTTATTTATTTGATTAAGCATCCAACGGGCTACATCAGAAGCTTTTATTAGCGAATTATTTTTCTTTTTCATTTATATCAACTCTAATCAAGGAATCAGGTGAAAAATCGCCTTGTTCAAGCTTTTTTCCCGCAAACCACTGGCAAAGGACCCAATCAAAATGACGGGGATTTTTAACTGTCATAACAGGACCACCTGAAATAAGTTTGACTGTATCTCCAGTTTTAAATGCTTGATTTGATTTACTACTATCCATAATTAAACCTCCTTAGTTTTATTATTTGTTAAAATGCAACCCGAAAGCTTCATAAAGCATATCGATAAATCTTCTTCCTTCCGTCTCTATTCCTTTTTCTGCCCAAAACATTCTCTCTTCTAAGTCTTTTCTCCATAGCTTATAAATTCTGATTCCAATTACTGTAAGATAAATACAGATGATAATAACATAAATTGTATTAGCCACAATTAACCCCTTTTTTCATTTCTACCCCCTGTTAATTCTACTTTAATTTTGTCCACCCTGTACCTCTAAACCATATTTCACCCGTACCTGTTATTCTGTGTATTCTAAACGGTGTCTTACCACCAAGATAATCAGGCATATACCTATAAGGTGTTGGCCAAACATAGATCGCAAACAAGATCACTAATACGATTAGAATTAGTTTTATAATATTGTTTATTTCAAGTGCTTTCATTGTCTTTTTAAACCCCCCTAATTCTTTATCTTTGTCTTTTTATCCTCAAATAGTTTATATTCAAAAAAACAAACTATAATTAAAAAAAGAACCCACACAAACCAAGTTTTCCACCAATTAAAAGGATTAGAAGGCGATGTCTCATGCGCAATATATAAAGTAACAAAGAAACTAATAACCGGAACAAAGATTGCTAAAATTATCTTTTGGTTTTTATTCATTTTAAACCTCCCCTTTTTCCTCCTTTTGTAATACTTTAAGTCGATTTTTAGCTTCCTGCATTTTTATTTCCTCTTCTAATTTTTTTCTTTTAATAGATAAACCAGTACTACCGGAATATATGCCATTAATAAAAAAATATTTAACAAGGCCAAGGCTATAAAAGCTAAATAATAAATTACCTCTATTCCGTAATCAGCACTCGTAATTAAAATAAATGAAAGCAATAATAAACCAACATTTCCTATCATTAATAACAAAAAATGTATAATATTCATTTTTAAGCCCCCCTTTATTATTTTATAACCAAATCATTCATTTATAGTTCTAAGGTAAACTGCCAATCACTTTATTATTCTTGTTCCCAACTAATATTTCTCCATTATCGTTTTTACTAACTCTCATCTCAGCAACAAGAGTGCCGTCTTTGTTGTAAATTTGAACTACTCCGTTGTAAATTTGAACTACTCCATTGTCTTCATCATTAGTCAATAACTTAACAACCTCTTGCCCCACATCATTCACAATTGCTATACGCCTCGCCCTGATCTCCTCCTGAATAGCCACCCGGCTTTCAACATTTCCATCTACCAAGAACACATAAAACACCAATATTGCTAATACCGTATAAAGAAAAATTCTTTCAAGTGCTTTCATTTTTTTTGCCCCCTTTATTAATTAAATAACTCCTTCAGAATACTCTTAAATACCTAAAATTTTTGCCCGTGGTGCGATTCTTTATCTTTTTACTGATACCCCCCCCAACCACTTTTATTATTTCAAAATATAATACTCTATCTTATTTGTATCTCCTTTTTCCTTCATAAAAAAACACATATATTACTATTATGGTCCCAACGACAACAGGACACTGTAATTCCGGATTAGCTCGTTCGATTCCCATCAATATGGCTCCGACTATACCCACACAAATTAAAGCTAAAATAAACCTTTTTAAAAACCACCAAACTATATTCATTTTTAAGCTCCCTTCTATATAGACCTCTTGATATTTTTTTACGGTTTGCATTTTTTACAGGGTCTCCTACCAGAAGCAATTGCCCCGTCGGTGCTTTTTTGTATAAAGCTCTCCAGAGTTCTGTCCGGTAACAGTCCTTTTGCCTGAAAGTTTGGATACTTTTGGTATCTTGCCTCTTCGGCTCTTTTTCTTTTGTGATGGAAAGAAAAGGTCTATCCTGTTGCCTTCATCCGGGTTATAATATTTTATTTTAAGTTAAGTAATCATTTAAGATTGATAGTTGGATGGTTAGTATAGTTATAAGAATGTTACTTAGTGGGTCTCTTGGGATAGAGAAAAGGTGCTACTCTTAAGATAAATCTTAGATAATATAGCTTTTTATTTTAGGATAATGATATTATAGATATTCTGCTTGGATTAAAAATAGACTTCTTCAATTTATTTTTAATAGGCTGTTTTCTTTATACTACAGTTCTATTAAAAAATCCTTCTTTTTCTGTGAAAATAATTTATAAAAAACAAAAAACCCTTTAGCAAAATGCCAAAGGGCTTGGAATGTCTTGGCTCCCCCTATTGGACACGTTCAGAACTTTTAAGGGAAACATTGCAACTGAAAATATTAGATTAATAAGTTAGTTACACACAATTAGAATATCTTCAAGATAAATTGATATACATCTTTAAATACTTTTAGGTCGTAATATAGCGCCATTTTTAAAAAAATTTATAGGGGGCAAAGCCCCCTTAACCCTTAAATAGTTAAATTGTTAAATGGTTAAAAAGCCCGAACAGCACGAACCCGGAATGTACTGAGCTTGAAGTGGGAGTTCTGAAGACCATAGTAAAAATAATTTTCCCATGCGAAGGTAGCACTGTACTCCGACGAACTCCAATAGCTGCCCTCATCGAAACCGCCAACACCGTGTTTATGTAGATTGACATACATCTGATTAAGCTCATCTTTCGAGGGCAAAAACCAGTCACTATAGCCCCCGTAAACCAGATCATCGCAAAACTGAGCTGCACGGTCTGTTTCAGAATGACTATTTAACCATGTCACAATTTTAGTCGTATTACTCTGCCCGGTTCCAATCTCTGCTCCTGTTCCCCCAATTAAAGTTTCATAGCTGCCCCACTTTTTTAGCGCCTCAGTAGATACAGGGGCGGCTTCTAAATACCTCCAGCCAGAAGAGTAAATTCCTTTGTCGTAGAAGATGTATCCTCCCGCAGGTCCGATGTCGCGCAGGGAGTAGGTACCATTCTCTTTTACTATAACAATAAAACTCTGAGTATCAAAGAGCTCTCCATCAGATACTTTTACAGTAACTCCAAAACTTCCAGTTGCAGTGGGAGTCCAGGTAATCAATCCGGTTGAAGAATTTATGCTCATTCCTGTAGGTTTGGTAGTTAGAGAATAAATTAGGGTATCTCCGTCAGAATCAGTAGCATTTAAATCATAGCTATATGGTTCGTCTTTGGTTGCAGAAGTAACTGCGGTAGAAGTTATAACCGGGGGATGATTTACGTCTCCTACCGAAATAATTACTTGATCACTATCGGTTGCTTCCCCATCACTTACTTCACACTCAACGGTATAGTTACCTTCAGTAGATGGGGCTCTCCAGGTTACAGATGAACCTGAAGTACTTCCCTCAAATGTCCCTCCGTTTTTATTCCAGGTATAAGTAAGGGTATTCCCAACATCCTCGTCAGAGGCAGTACAGGTTATAGTGGTAGTCTCATTTATATTGATACTGGAGGGATTAGCAGTAAGGCTAGAGATTACTGGGGCATGATTAACCTCTGCGCTAACTGTTACTGCTACAGTATCAGTCTTGGTAATATCATTTTCAGTATATCCCACAGTAATAGTAGCACTACCAGGAGCAACTGCCGTAATCACGCCGGTATCGATTGTAGCAATTCCGATATTGCTTGAATCATAAGTGCAGGCATTAAGAGCTATATCAGCGGTAGACCCATTATCATAGTAAGCAGCAATCGAGTTGATAGATTGAGAATCTCCCACTCCTAAATTCATTGTTTCTGGAGAAACCTCAATACTAGAGATTGAATCTTTCGGAAACTTCAGATTTTCTTCACCTCGCACTATCCAAGTCGTATCAGGGTAATAGGGATCAGTCCTTTCTTCATATGCATCACCTGTGGTTAAGTCTCCTTCTCTCATTTTTTCGATTAAATCACATCCTTGGGACAAGCCAAAGCCCCCTGATGTTGTATCAGTAAATCCAAAGTAAGCTCCCGCACCTTTGTCTTTAAACACATTCCATAGGGCATCTGTTTTTGCACTTTGACAAGATATATTAAGAATGATTGTATTAGAAAAGTTACTTGATAAGTTGGAATTAAACCAGTTTGAACTTACTGCATAGACGGGCTCTGAAACTAAAACTCCGCTTTCTCCTTTTACCTTCATATTTTGCCAAATAGCCATGTGGTTCAAAAGCAACCAGGTATAATAACCAAGACTATTTAAATACCAAGGAACAACTTCACCAGTAGCAAGCCACTTACCTTTTGAGCCATGAGTATTTAATACAACCATACCATTATAATCAGTAATATTCTGTAAAGAAGCCACATCAGCTTCTTTATTATCTAATGTGGCAATATTAAAACTTAAAGCAGAATCTTCAAATCTGTTAACATATTCTGATACAATATCATGACTCCATTCTTCGCCATCATTCGTGGTACCACTCCAGCTATTAAATTCTTCTGCAAAAGGAACCCAAATCAAAACATTTCGACCGCCTGTATATACTATATCGTCTATATCTTTAGTATTTTGCGTACTGTGATTATCTAATTCTGATTTTATCTCTATAGTATTAGTAAAGCTTGTTTGAAAATTATCTGAAATGGGCAACATGTTTTCTGCTATTGTATTCCTTCCCAAGGTTGGCTCGGCATTGAGGTCCTGTAAAAGAATGAAGCTGATAAGTCCTGATGTATAGTTTATTTGCAGTAGATTTCCATCAATAACAGTGCTTTCTACACAAGTTTGCTCATTTAGATACTCACTTAAAATATTAAGGGTGCTCTCCATACCAATACCCGGACCTTCCACAATATCATTTAGTTTTTGCTCAGCTAAGTCATGAATAGGCAAAACTTCTTGAACAACTGCCTGATCAGTATCAGGTGATGCTTCGCCATTGGGCGTTACCCCCCCGCCACCGCAACCTGATAAAAACATAGCTAATAGGAAAAATATTATTACAAAAAAATATTTCCTTTTCATGGCTTAAGCCTCCTTCTAATTAAATAAAAATCTTTTTTAAGATTAGCTCTCAATTATTTACAAAAATATTGACTTTTAAATTTATATCTCAATATTTGATATAATGGAAATATTACAATTTTTTAAAGCATGGTAACAATACAAAAAGCGTGTCTATATAAACAAAAAAGGACAGAATAAAAATAGTTATATTACTATTCTTACTCTGTTCTTTTACCTGAAAGATTCTTCCTAATTGATTAGGAGAAAGTTTTTTCAGTAAATTCTGTATGGGTTTTCCTAAAGATTAGGAGTTGCCCCGTCGGTGCTTTTTAGTATAAAGCTCTCCAGAGTTCTGTCCGGTAACAGTCCTTTTGCCTGAAAGTTTGGATACTTTTGGTATCTTACCTCTTCGGCTCCTTCTCTTTTACGATGGAAAGAAAAGGTCTCTCCTGTTACCTTCATACAGGTTACAATATTTAATTTATTAAATTTATAGAATATAAAATATTTCAGGCTACATGTTATATTACAAATACGACATAAGGTTTTAAAAATCCTTCTTTTTTGGGAAAATAATTTGTAAAAGAAAAAGCCCTTCAGCAAATGCTAAAGGGCTTGAAAATGTCTGGCTCCCCCTATTGGAAAGCTTTAGAACTTTTAAGGGAAGTATTACAACTGAAAATATTAGATTAAATCAGTTAATTCTTAATTATTAGGGGTAATATTTAACAATTAGAATTTGTAAAATATATATAAAAAAGCCCTTCAGCAAAATGTCGAAGGGTTGATTATTGTCTTGCTCCCCAGACAGGACGATTTTCACAACTTTTGTATAAATGATAACCATAAAATTTGCCAACATTAATATACATTTTCGACACAAAAACCTAGATCTTTTTTACAGTAGATTTTAACCAAATGTATATGCTCTTACAAGGGTTTTCTCGGTATGCAAGTTTTTCTGGTATAAAGTATTACCTCTCTTAAACTACCCCCAGATTTCCATTGTAATAAGGTCTTTTTTTCTCTAAATTCCTTGTTGAAAGGGGTACTTTTTCTACTATTATATCCTGTATATTAAAGTTTCTTAAAATATCCTCAAATCTCTAAAATTTATACCCTAAAATCAAAAATTTTCCTTTTTATATACTATATAATTTATCCTAAATTAGAATTAACCTTGAACGTATTACAGGAATTAGTTAATTTATTTACTTCGTCATTATTTAATGGTTCTCTTTTGTATTGGTAGGGCATAAATTTTCTCCTAAAAAGAAGCTGCCGAAGCAATCTGGGCGAAGCATCGCAAACACGCTGTTAGCTGAAATACGACAATTTTTTCAGAACTAAAAAATTGGGAACGATAATCCAATCGATACCCCTATAGGCAAACCTACCGAAATACTAAACCCATTTGCCCCTATTTTCTTGGCTAAGGAATTTAAAACAAATTTAATCTTATTAATCCATTTTTCAAGTCTACAAATAATGGATGGTAACTTAACCGCCCCTGCATTGAGAAATGAAGTTAACCGTAACATTGCTACAAATGCAGAGTCAGGTTTATCCTCTTCAATTAATCTTTTAATTTGTTCAAGTTTCTCCTCCATGAACTGGTCAATATTTTCATTGATTACTTGAGCCATATCGATGGTCATTTCTCCTGTAAATTCCCATTCTTCTAATACTGAGTAAACCTCCAAAGCAGGTTGTTCACTGGGTCCAACTGTCATTGGAAAACAAAAATTAGCAAAATAGTGAGAAAAACGAGAAACAAATAATCTTTTTTCAGTTTCATAATAATCCTCCTCGTATAATATATTTATAATAATTAAATATTCAATATATAGAAGGGATGTCTTTATCTTAAAATTTCCTTTTGAAAATTAATCCTAAGACAGCTCTTGACATATTACCGCATCACTTTTATTTTAATTCAGTTCATTTAAATAAATAAGTATTTCAGCTAACTTGTTTATATCTGAACATGTTCGAAATATTCTTACTTTTTTTAGTTTAGTTTTTATATAAAGAGTTGTCAATAATTATTAAAAAGACGTCAAAATGGCGTAGCTTAGTAATTTAAAATATAAGTAAAATAAGGATTTTAATTTAAGGAAAAGTATTAAATGTCGCCCTTTTATACAGAAGGCGACAAAAAATAATTATAGACCGACTAAAATAATCTAAGAGTTATAAAATAAATTTTAATAGCATTTATATTATACTTACAATATGAAGTAAGAGGGAGGATGTCTTAGACACCCCCCCCTTTTTTTGAACTTACTTAAGGCAATCTTATGTAGTAAATAGAGATCCTCGATAAGTTGCACGGCTGGTTTCTTTAATCATCTTTTTTAATTCGTCAATTGGCATTAATTGAGTTATTTATCTTTCTTTTGCATGTGAATTTTAAGCAGATCATCTACAACAGCCACATTGATGTCCGCCTCATCAGCAGCTTTCACCAAGGCTTCCACGCTGATACCTTTTTTTTCACAGAATTGACTTACAAATTCATTGGACAGTGGGACTGGCATTTCCAGTGTATTCTGTAACCAATGAACAAGGATATATCTCTCATCTTGTTTTGACAGTTCACTAAAGGAGAATATCTTATCTAATTCTTCCATCATAAGGACACCGTGTTTTCGTAGAAACCTCTGAAGCTTCCCTTGGCATGAAATATGAATACCTTTTGACATCTCGCATATTGCAAGTATACAGGCTTTGGCAACTTTCTCTTCAAAGCCATTGTGAACCAGAAGTTGACGTATAAGTGAAGCTAGGTTATCACCTTTTCCACCCTTACCCCCTATCAATTGTGCCTCTGCAAGGCTCTGTACATCGAAAAGATTTAGGCCGGCCATGCACGAAACTATATTACGAATGATAACCTCGTCGCCACTTGTAATTTTCTGTAAAATGCAATAACAAAGTTCACTTAGTCTATCCCTCTCATCCTCCCAATTGTAAATCTCAGGGAGATCAGCTCTATGCTTTCTATAGACTTCGCTTAGAACTTCACGTAATTTTTTCATTATTAGACCCTCCTTTATAAGTGTCGGTGTATCCACCATTTTAGCGACCGTGGTGAACGATTAGCTGCAGCAGTAGAAATAGAATTGGACCATCCGAACCTCTGATCAAGGCGTGTGCCGACTCCCCATCCAATCCGAAATGCTGTTATACCTGCCCCAATTGCTCCGAGTCCTCGAGCTGGACCCAACAATCCTGTAGGACGGTAAGGACCTATAAGTCGTGGACCAAACGGGGCACCGGTTGGAGATCTGGTAAATAGGGGTGATGTCATATTATACCCCCTCCTTTCTTTTCTTATAATAAACATATTTCTCAATTAGTATGATTTTATTATAAAATCACCTCCTCCCTATCAGCCAAAGGGATACTATTAATAATACCATTATTTCAATTTTTTAAATCAATTTGTGTTTGATTCTCTCGCTTGATCAAGTGAAGCCATATTTTTAAACTAATTATTTTTTGAAACTTTTAACCTTTGTTGTATATAAATAGACTAAATATTTATTCATAAAAGACTATATGGAATGATTTTTTAGGGAACATCAACTAAAATATGGTTAATGTAAAAGTAGAAACATTGAAGGGGGACTAATCTTATTATTATCTTTGATCATAAATTATAGGAATATTTTCTATAAAATAATGGTTTAAAAAAGTCTGATATAACATTTAATTAGTTACAAAAATTAAATTTATATTTAGTGGAGTATCCTCCTTGACAAAACAATAAATAACTTTTTAAGTAAATTACGTAAATCATTTCCAAAGAACTAGGAATTATCCCTTCGAACCTTTAAAGCATAAATATTAACTTAAACTATCTTTATTTATTATATACTACATTTTTATTAAAAATCCTTCTTTTTCTGGAAAATAATTTACAAAATAAAAAGCCCTTCAGCTTGATTGCCAAAGGGCTGGAAATTGTCAGCTCCCCCTATTGGACACGTTCAGAACTTTTTGTTGGGGTGAGATTATAGAAGAATTACAAAACACCTATAAACTAAAGGAGTTTATTAATCTTCATGTTAGTGTTCCAAATAACATCTAGTGTCACGTCACATAACATACGTCGGATAAAGTCGTTTTAGTTTTATCCGAGCTTTATTCGTTGTAAACTGCCAATTGATTTTTGCATTCAGGTTATTCCTATGATTCTGTCAGGCATCAGTCTCTCTTCTGATTACTGAAATATTATCAATTCTTCTGTTTAGACATTGTCAATATTTATAAGAAAAGACGCCAAGAGGGCGTAAACATATAATCTGAAATACATATAAAATAAGGATTTTATTTTTTAGGAGAACAAAGAATATCATAAATATTCAATTCTTTATTTATAAAGCTTTAAGTATATAATACAAGTTGCCTAATTCTCCACTTATATGAGTGTCTAAAGGGATTTGATTTAACTTTTCATCATATACTGCTTCCAATTTAAATTTTTTTGATTTGCAAATAAGATTTTTTAAATCTTCAAAAAACCAAAGTCTTAATACATGATGTTCTTCCAAAATAATATGTCTGCCTTTATCATTAATTTCCATTTTGCAAAGCTCAAAACTAATCTTCTCTTGCTTATCTTGTTTTTCAACGCCCCATATAGTTTTTATTTGAATTCCTTCTCTTTCCGTGATCCATTCTTCCTCTTCATGAGGATTTAATCTATCCCAGGCACAGGAAAGATGAATAATGTAAATTCCATTCCTCTTTATTGAATCCCCGATATTATAAAAATGGGTTATTATGTCATCATCATACAAAAGGTAGCCTACACTATTTATTGAATTGATAGCTGCATCAAACTTGGTTTTAAATCTTATTGACTTCATATCCCCTGTTATCACTTTGGCCATATTTTGTAATTTTGACTCTATTATTCTCTTTTTTGCATAAGCTACCATTTGAGAATTATTATCATATCCTGTCATATGATATCCATATTTTGGTAAATCAACTATAAATCGCCCAGTTCCACATGCGGGCTCTAAAATATTCTTTACCTTGAAAGGAGTATGTCTCTTGAAAAGCTCGCGAAATATTGTAGTTTCCCGAGAAATATCCCATGAAAAAGCAATATCATAGTATTTTGGAAGATTATATAATTTTTCTTTCATTAATTTTATCAAACCTCATAAATCATTCTATTTTTGAAATAATTCCAATAAAAAATCCCTTAAACTAAAGGAGTTAATTAATCTTCCTGTTAGAGTTCCAAATAATGTGTAGTTAAATATAAGTCCTTACTTATCAATGAAATTATACCCCTGCTCTTATTCTAACTTAAAATAGTGCTTTTGTTAAAGGGGAGCAGTATATTAACCTTATTATTGACTTATTGTATATCTCAAAATTTGTAAATATTATATCAGCATTTATATTCCATCTTTATAAATTCATCACTACCTATCAAAGTATCCTTTTGGTAAACATCTGTTATTTCAAATCCAGCCTTTTCATAACATTTGATTGCTCGTTTATTGAAAGAACGGACTTCTAAAGCAATCTTTTTATTGTCATACCTCTTTTTACCCTCATTTTTTAGCAGTTCCATAATGATATTGCCTAAACCTTGCCCACATAATGATGGCTTTAATCCCAATCCAACTAAAACAAAATCCTTATTTTCTACAAATCTTATATATCCACATAAACTATTATTCTCATCAATAAGAGCAGTAAATTCATTCTTTCTTTTCTCCTCTATTGTTATCCCCCATCTTTGTTGGTTTAGAGTATCCCAATCCGGATAATTATAAATAGAATAAATTTCTTCGTATTTCCAACAACATATTTGTCTTGCATGATCTTCAGTTAAAATTTCTAATCTTAAATCCATTGCTTATCGCTTGCTTTCTTTATAATATAAATAAAATCAAATTTTATTGACCCAACCTTCGAAAATGAATTTATTTAATGCCTTAAACATAATTTCAAGTGCCTTTTTCCAACTTGCGTTTAAATTATCCTTCATCTCTTCATCGGCATTATCTGTTATCACCCGAAAAGAAAAGCTTTTTATCTCATTTAGTTGTGCTGTCTTTAAGACCGCTGATGTTTCCCAATTGCATGCTGTTGCACCTAATTTATGGTTTAACTCTTGACGAAGCTCTTTATTGTTTACATCCTTTTCCCCACTGGCAATATTACCAACCCTTATTGTAGTTCCCATATTTTCCTTAGCCCAATTTGAAAATTCTTTTAGTACTTCTTTAGAAAAAACTTTATTAAGTACTGTACTTGTCTTTAAATCATCGGGCATTTTAGCTAATTTATCTGTTGGACAGACATCGTATTCAAATGAATGCTTGCCGCAGATGATATCATAAAGATTTACGTCAACAGATAATGAACCGGAAGCACCAACATCAAATACAAAGTCAGGTTCAAACTTATCAATAATCAATTGTGTTGCTGAAGCGCAGTGTATTTTCCCTGGACCTGCTTTTATAGCTATTACTTCTACATCTTTTTCTCTTCTAGATGAAATTAACCTTCCTGCTAATTCAGTTTCATTATGTAATTTTAATATCTCCTTGCAACTCTGATATTCGATATCGCAAGGACATATAATACCAATTCTAACTAATGAATTAATCATAAAATTACTTCACCTCAGATTTACCTTTAATAATACGAACCACGTTCTTAAATGTGTCAGGGGAACGGTTCTTTAATACACTTCAGGGAAAACATGGGGTCGGGCCTTCATATTTGTCATAATTAATTACTTAAAAGAAACTTTTTGAATTATTATAAAATAATAATCACAAAATTGTTTATAATTAGACATTACGGTAAATTTTTCAAAAAACCTTCTTTTTTTGAAAGATAATTAAAAAAAACAAAAAGCCCTTCAGCAAAAAGCCAAAGGGCTGGAAATTGACAAGCTCCCCGGGTAGGATTCGAACCTACAACCCTCTTTTAGCAAGCCTCTATTTATTTATCAATAAATCGTTTCGTATTGCGTATCGAGTATCGCGTGAAGAAAAAGAACTCGATAAAAAAGAAGATAGAAAAACAAAAGCAATAAATATTCTTTCCTCCTTTCTTACTACCCCACTAAAGTTTACACTAACAATTTCCTACTTCACTAACAAATTAAAAGTAGACTCTTAAGAATAACCTAAAATTGTAATAATATAGAGTCGGAAAATAATGCTTGACGAAATTACAAAAGTATTATATTATTTATATTAATATAATACTTAATTTAAGTAATATAAAAAGCCTTCTTAAAAAATATCTTAGATTGCATAATTCTAAAAATGCACCCGCTAGTAACTACAAAACGGTAAAAAAGAGACGAACCATACAGACTTCAGAGAAAAAGAGAGATAAAGAATGTCTTTTTCTAAATTTATTTTAATAACTATTTAATTATACAAGGAGTAAAAAAATGAAAGAAAATAAATCATTACATAGTATCTGCCGATGGACATTCAACGCAGGTAAAGGGGGTTTTGTTCCGGGTGATATGAGACCAGAATGGAATTCACAAAATTTAAATACTGTTGACATGATTAAGCTGGTAAAGAATAGAATTGTCCCGAGGTTACCAGATAATGTGGAATTAGGAATTGAAATGCATTATGATTATGAGTTTGATGAAAAGACTTCCCCTGAAATAGCTGATGCCTTAGCAGACTCTAAGATATATCTGGCTATGGTAACTCCGGGAGCTCATCAACATTATGCTTATGGGGGTATAGCCTCCTTAGATCCTGAGGAGAGAAAATCAGCAGAAGAATTTGGAGAAAGAACGGTTGATCTTGCTTATGGACCTCTTAAGAAAGCCTGGCATCCAGACCCCTCAAAATGGCCTGCTGTAATTATTTGGAATGGGTCATTTGGTTATGACCTTGCATCTGTAGGAATCTTTCAAATGTATCAAAACCTTAAAGAGAGTATGGCAAAATTATGCCAATATGAAAAAAAATTAGGGGGAGACCTCTATTTTGCCTTAGAACCCAAACCCAATGAGGGACATCCGACTATGCTAATTCCCACCGTGGCAAGTGCCATAGTTTTTTGGAATAAATTGGAAGAAGAGTTTAAAATTACTGGTGATAAAAAGGGAGTGAATAAAGAGTTTGGTCATTCAGAAATGATCGGGCTTGACCATGTATATGATACCGTAGAAGAAATAGATAATGATGCTTTAGTTCATATGCACTTAAACAGCCAGGGCTACAATGATGGTATCATCCTTGGCGGACCAGGTAAATATGATATCGACCATGGAACACGGATCAATGGTATGAATATAGCCATAGCGGGTTTAATTAAAGATGCAGGTTTTAACCGCTGGAAAGGGCATGATATGCAAGTAAGGCCATATGACAATGAGGAGCAAGGAATCGATAGAGTGATTAGGAGCATACTGAGCTGGGAGGCCTGTGCGCAAGCTGCTCAAGAACTAGATAAAGAACAATTAATGAAATACCTTAACAATCGGGAAACTGCTAAGGCAGAAGATATCATAAGAGAAGCTCTAGTAAAAGCCCAAAACTATTTTGACCGAATATGTATAAAGGGTGATTAGTAGAAATAATAAAAAGTTATCTCAAAAAATGCATGAACCATAATACTAAAATTACCTGCAAGTTACTATCAAATAAGAGAAGGAGTGATGTATATTTATAAAAAATGTAAACTCGACTGACCTGATTATTGCGATGTAGAAAATTTAATTTTTGATTTGAGTACAAGTATTACAAATTTTAATTTTATTTTTAAAGGAGATTTTTTATTATGAAAAAATTAAATATCACTTTACTAACGATTGCATTGTTTGTTGTATTAAGCTTCTCGGCTTTCGCTGCAGATGCCCCTATAAAGATTGGTTTATCCTTTTCTGATTTTGCCACAGAAAGATGGCCTGTTGAAGCAGCTTTAATGACCGATCTTGGGCGTGAAGTTGGCGCCCAGGTAATTGTCCAGGTAGCAAATCATGATGCGAAATTGCAGAATGATCAGATTGAGAACATGGTTCTCCAAGGGGTAGACGTTATCATTATTGTTGCAGAGGATGGTGCAGCTGCAGCAACAGCAGTAGACCAGGCAGCAGAAGCAGGAATCCCATGTATAGCCTATGATAGATTGATTAAATCACCTAATTTAGCAGCTTATATTTCTTTTGATAATGTTGAAGTAGGGCGAACTCAGGCAAGAGGAGTATTAAATGTAAAAGATAGTGGGAAATTTGTGCTTCTTGGTGGAAGCCCAACAGATAATAACGCCATACTTTTTAGACAAGGACAGATGGAGATGCTCCAGCCTCTGATTGACAGCGGGCAAATT
Organism: Atribacterota bacterium; assembly: GCA_030666935.1. Taxonomy (GTDB): domain Bacteria; phylum Atribacterota; class Phoenicimicrobiia; order Phoenicimicrobiales; family Phoenicimicrobiaceae; genus Sediminicultor. Next base: position 34,333 of record DAOUWX010000001.1, read on the forward strand.
GAAGTTGTTGCTGATCAGTGGGTAACTAATTGGGATCCTGCTGAAGCACTCAAGATGATGGAGAACATTCTTACCGCCATAAATAATGAGGTTGATGCAGTAGTTGCTTCAAATGATGGAACAGCACTTGGTGCACTCCAGGCTATGAAAGCTCAAGGTCTTGCTGGAAAGGTTCCGATTTCCGGGCAAGATGCCACATGGGCTGGCTGCAAATCAATAGTTGAGGGAGAGCTTACTATGAGCGTATACAAAGATGTAAGACTTCTTTCTCCGATGGCAATAGATATGGCTATGCAATTCGCTAAAGGTGAAACTCCCGAAGGGCTTGAAGATTTCACGCTTGCTGAGCTTACTTTAGATGATAAGTTAACAGGAACTGCTCCTTGTAAGTTTCTAAAAGTTTTCGGAGTAGACAAAGACAACGTGTACGAGTTAATTATCAAGAGTGGTTTCCAAGAATATGATAATGTGTATAAAGATGTTCCTGAAAAAGATAGACCACCAAGACCCTAATTACTAACAGAGTGCACCACAGATTATTATTAATATCTGTGGTGCACTCGATTTAAATAAGTGAAAACTGTAAAAAGTTAACCCTTTGTAAGGGGGGTAATAATATTTTGAAAGATGAATTTATTGTAAGAATAGAGAATATAACAAAAGACTTCCCAGGCATTAGAGCGCTATCGAATGTTTCCTTTAAAATAAAAAAAGGAAGCATTCATGGTCTGTGCGGGGAAAACGGTGCCGGGAAATCTACTTTAGTGAAGATTTTAGCAGGAGTTTATTCTCATAATACTGATGAGGGGAAAATTTACTTTAATAATGAAGAGTTAAAATTTACCCATTTTTCTATTCATCAGGCAATTAAAAAAGGAATTGCTGTTGTTTATCAGGAGCTTGCTCTTGTTCCTCAAATGACAGTAGGAGAAAACATTTTTCTGGGAAGAGAACCGGGAGAGAAAAGCATTATTAGCTGGAATAGGCTCTATTCAGATACTAAAAAAATTCTTAAGAAATATAAATTAAACATTCCCTTTTTTGCTAAGTTATCTACACTAAGTGTTGGCCAACAACAGATGGTTGAGATTGCTAAAGCCGTCTCACAGGAGGTTAAAGTTTTGATTTTAGATGAACCTACATCTGCACTTACTGAGGCTGAGATTGATTCCTTAATGGAAATCCTCAAGCATTTAAAAGATAATGGGGTGACTTGTATATACATTTCTCATAAGCTGGAGGAGTTTTTTAGGATCACAGATAATATTACCGTTCTTAGGGATGGTCAGGTAGTCAATACAGTGAAAACCACAGATACCTCTGTAGAGAAGGTGATTACTATGATGGTAGGGCGGGAAATGAAGGAGAGATTTCCTATTGGAAATCGCAAACCCGGGGAGAAAATTTTAGAAGTTAAGGGCTTATCGGTAGATGATCCTTCAGCTCAAGGTAAAACAAAAATCAAGGATGTTTCATTTGATTTAAGAAAAGGTGAAATATTAGGAATAGCCGGTCTTATGGGTTCCGGAAGAAGCGAGCTTGTTACCGCTATCTTTGGAGAGTATGGAAAGCAAATTACCGGAGAAATATTTTTGGAAGGGAAACCGGTAAAAATTCGATCAGCAAGAGATGCCGTAAATAATGGAATAAGTCTTGTTCCGGAAGATAGAAAAAAGATGGGACTGGTGTTAATGCAGGCAGTCTATGAAAATATCTCCTTACCAAATATCGGGAAATTCTCTAATGCATTGAGCATTGATAAGTATAGAGAACTAAAAGAATGTAAGAAATATGCTGATAATCTTACTATAAAGACGCCATCTCTTTTTACAATTACAGAATCTTTAAGTGGAGGTAACCAACAGAAAGTGGTAATAGCAAAGTGGTTAATGTCAACACCGAAGATTCTCATTCTCGATGATCCGACCAGAGGGATTGATGTAGGAACTAAATATGAGATATACAAGCTTGTAAATAAACTTGCAGAAAATGGTATAGCTATAATTATGATCTCTTCTGAATTAGAAGAAGTACTCGGAATGAGTGACCGAATTATGGTCATGCATGAAGGTGAATGTACGAAGATTTTAGACCGAAAAGATGCAACACAAGAGAAGATAATGGCTTTTGCTTCAGGTATTAACAATTATAGTGAGGTATAGTTAATGAAATCATTAAATTTTATCGATAAAATTAAAATTAATATTAAAACTTATACATTGATAATTGCTCTTCTTATTATCTGGCTGCTTTTTGGTTTTTTAACTGATTGGATATTCTTTTCCCCAAGAAATCTTTCCAATCTTTTCAGGCAAATGACCATCGTGGCTTTCCTTAGTATAGGAATGACTTTAGTAATTATAACTGGTAATATTGATCTTTCTGTAGGGTCGCTGACCGGTTTAATCAGTGCAATGGCTGCCTATCTTCAAGCATATACGCTTGCTCCATTACTTTCCGGACTCTTTCCAAATATGTCTATTGTTGCATTGGGCATACTAAGCACAATTATCACCATCATTGTCTGCTTGTTGGCAGGCTTATTAATCGGTATCTATCAAGGTTATGTCATTGCTTATTTGAAAGTACCGGCCTTTATTGTAACTCTGGGAGGAATGCTTGTTTTTCGTGGAGGAGTTCTTGGTATTACTCAAGGGAGAACTGTGGTTCCTATTGAAAATTCTCTCAGATGGATAGCCCAGGGATATTTGCCCAAGAATTTAGGTCTAATTGTAGCAGTTATTGCTGTAATAATTATTTTTCTGATGACCTTGCAAAATAGAAAGAAGAAGATTCAATATGGTTTTGAACTTAAACCCCTTACTTATGATTTGCTGATAGCATCGGCTTATTCTGTCCTTGTTTTCGGTTCTATTCTGATTGTGAATGATTATAGGGGGATACAGAATCCAGTAATAATTATGATAGTAATAGCAATTTTGATTACCTACCTAAGTAATAGCACTCGATTTGGACGGTACGTTTATGCTCTTGGAGGAAACATTGAAGCAACTAAACTTTCAGGTATAAATGTTCAATCTATTATTTTTAAAGTTTTTATCCTTATGGGTCTTTTATGTGCAGTTGCTGGAATTGTTCTTACTGGTTATGTTGCGGCAGGTACAATTGGTGGTGGGATGAATTACGAACTTTCTGCGATAGCCGGTTGTGTTATCGGTGGGGTAAGTTTAATGGGAGGCAAGGGAACAATTATTGGAGCTCTAATAGGTGCCTTAATTATGGCAAGCCTCGAGAATGGAATGAGTGTTATGAATATGGGTGTATTCTGGCAGTATATAGTTAAAGGCTTAGTCCTGATTCTAGCAGTTTATGTAGATATTGCATCCAAGAAAAGCAACTCCTGATCCTGATAAGAAGAAGACATAAAAACAAATATTTTGATGAAATTATATATTATTTATTTAAAATATAAATTTCTAATCCCAAGTAATATCTCTTCTTTAAGCAAAAAATATTAATACAGAGGCGAAGAAAATGATTAAAGGAAAAGAAATAAACAATATAGGTGAAGTTTTACGTTATGGTATGGTTGGCGGTGGAACTGGTTCTTTTATTGGTGATGTTCATCGTAAGTCTGCTAATTTTGATGGAAAAATAAAGTTAGTCGCAGGTTCTTTTTCCAGAAATTATGATAATACCTTATCTACAGGGGGAAAGTTAGGTTTAGAGACCGCAAGGCTTTATAAAAACTTTGAAGAAATGGCTGAAAAAGAGGCAGCAAGGAAGGATAAAATTGATTTTGTTTCAATTGTGACTCCGAATCACGCCCACTATAAGATTGCAAAAACCTTTTTGAAAAATGGTATTAATGTTGTTTGTGATAAACCTTTATGTTTTAAAGTTGAAGAAGCAGAAGAATTGGCTGATTTAGCAAAAGAAAAAGAACTTCTCTTTTGTGTTACTTATGTTTATACTGGTTATCCAATGATTAAACAGGCCCGTGAAATGATTCGTCAAGGAGATATAGGAGAGATCCTGATGGTTATGGCTGAATATCCTCAGGAATGGCTTGCTACTACAGTAGAAAATGAAGGAAACAATCAGGCAGCTTGGAGAACTAATCCCAAAATGACAGGAAGTTCTAACTGTGTGGGAGATATTGGAAGCCATATTGAAGATACCGTATCTTATATTACTGGATTAAAGATTAAGTCCCTTTGTGCTAAATTAGATATAATCGGCGAAAACAGGATTTTAGATACGAACGCTGGCATTATGATTAAATATGATAGTGGTGCAAGTGGTTTTTATTGGTGTTCACAGATTGCAATTGGTCATGATAATGACCTGAAGATAAGAATTTATGCTACAAAGGGCAGTATCGAATGGCAACAGGAAGATCCTAATTATCTAAAAGTTGCATATCTTGGTAAACCAAAAGAGAATTTATCAAGAGGACGTGATGAAATTTATCCATTGGCAGCTAATAATGTACGAATTCCAGGGGGTCATGTTGAAGGTTATTATGAAGCATTTGCCAATATTTATAAAAATTTTGCAGATGCATTGCTATCTAAAAAATCAGATTGTAACTTCGAAAAAAAGAATTATGATTATCCAACGGTTTATGAAGGTATAAACGGCGTTAAATTTATCAATTCAGCAGTTGAAAGTTCAAAAAATGGTTCAATATGGGTAGATTTGTAAAGTAAAAGACATTAAAAACAAATATTTAAATAAAATTTTATGTTATTATATATTTATAGATAAGTTAAAAAAGAAAGAATTTTATATGATGATAAAAACCAAAATAATGTTAGGAAATTCAATCGTAATCAGAAAATGGAATTTAAGTACTATTTTTAAAGCAATCCGCAAGCAAGGTCCTATTTCCCGAATAGAATTAACTGAAATTACAGGATGTAGTGCCGGTACAGTGTCTAACCATGTTAGGACTCTGATTAGAAAAGGCTTCGTGATTGAAACCAAAAAAGGTATTTCTTCCGGAGGAAGAAAACCAATACAGTTAATGGTTAACCCTAACAAAGCTTATATTTTTAGTATTGAGATCGAGGTTACCCGGATAAAGATAGTGGTGTTTGATTTAGAAATAAAAGTGGTAACAAAGAGTGTCATTCCCATAATATATAAAGATAATTACATGAAGACCCTTAAACAGGTATTTTTTGAGATGGATAAGATGATAGAAGAAAAGAATTTAAAATTGGATAATCTCCTGGGAATAGGAGTAGCAGTGCCTGGCTTGATTGATAAAGTAAAGGGTATACTAGAATTTGCGCCTAATTTAGGATGGAAAAATGTACATATTTCAAAGATTTTTAAAGACAAATATGGTCTTCCTATAACCTTAAATAATGAGGCAAAAGCAGCAGCTATCGGGGAAAGAGACTCTATTTATCCTAAAATAAACAATATGGTATTTGTTTCTATTAATGAAGGAATAGGCTGCGGAATTTTTTTTAATGGTGAATTATACAGGGGAGCTAGTGGAAATGCAGGGGAATTCGGTCATATAATCATTGATACTAATGGTCCAATATGTCACTGTGGCAATAAAGGATGTTGGGAAACACTTGCTTCGGAAAGCTATATTGTCAATAGATATTTAAAGTTATCTAATAGTAATAAAGAATTGACCAAGAAAGAAATATATCAATTAGGTAAAAATGGCGATAAAAAAATAATTGAGATATTTAATGAAGCAGGAAGAAATATAGGGATAGGATTAGTCAATATTATTAATGGGCTTAGTCCTGAATTGGTAGTAATTGGTGGTGGCGTTGCAGAAATAAAAGATTATATTTATGACGAAATTATTAAAAAACTTGAAGAAAATGCTTTATCTGTTTCCTATAGATCTGTAAAAATTAAATTTAGTAAATTGGGCAGCTTAGCAGCAGTTTATGGGATGGCTGATTTGATTATTAATGAAAGAATTAAATTTATTTAATATGAGTTAAAGATAAAGAATAAATAGCAGGTGTTTTATGGAATATTTATTAGGACTTGATATCGGAACCAGCGGTGTAAAAACCCTGTTAATATCTTTGGAAGGCAAGATTATTTCTAACAAAACAACCTCATATCCCCTGGCAACTCTCCACCCCGGTTGGGCAGAACAATCTCCCTATGATTGGTGGGAAGCCACTGTAAATGCGATAAAAGAAATAGTTTCTAATGCTTATATCGACACAAACCAGATTAAAGGAATAAGTCTATCCGGACAGATGCACAGCTCAGTCTTCCTTAATGAAAAAATGGAGGTCATTAGACCAGCGATCCTCTGGAGTGATACCCGTACCTCGGACCAATGTACAGAAATTTATGCCAAAGCAGGAGGATTGGATCAGCTAATCCATTATGTATCTAATCCCGCTCTGGAGGGTTTTACTGCACCTAAGATCTTATGGTTAAAAGAGAAGGAACCAGAAAATTACCAAAAGGTTAAATATATTCTTTTGCCCAAAGATTATATCCGCTACAGGCTAACCAATGAGCTGTTTACTGAAGTTTCTGATGCTGCCGGTACTCTATTGTTTGATGTAATAAAGAAAAGATGGTCTACCAGCTTATTAGAAAAACTGGAGATTGACAAAAATTTACTCCCTCCGGTACTTAATTCATTCGATTTAGCTGGTAGGATAACTAAAAATATAGCTGATCAAATCGGATTAAAATTTGGAACTCCGGTAGTTGCCGGAGGAGCGGATAATGCCTGTGGGGCAGTGGGAAGTGGAATAACAGAAGGAGGAAGGGTGATGGTTAGTATCGGCTCCTCAGGAGTAGTCTTGGCTCAGACCAATAATCCCCAGGCTGATCAAGAAGGAAGGATACATCTATTTAATCATTCCTGCCCGGATAGCTGGTATATGATGGGGGTAAGCTTATCAGCAGGTATTTCCTATGAATGGTTAAAGAAAAAGTTATTTAATAATATCTTGGATTATATTAAATTAGATCAATTAGCAGAAGAGATAGAACCTGGTAGCGAAGGATTAATCTTTTTGCCCTATCTCTACGGAGAAAGAACGCCCCATACTGATGCTAATGCTCGTGGGGTATATTTTGGAATATCCGGAAAACATGACCAAAGACATTTCACAAGAAGTATCCTGGAAGGTGTAACTTTTGCCCTAAAAGATTCTCTGGAATTAATTAAAAATAAAGGGGTTAAGATTAAAGAGATAAGGGCTATCGGAGGGGGAGCAAAGAGCAGAGTATGGCAGCAGATATTGGCTGATGTATTAGGCGAAGAGATAAATTTACTGAATGTGGAAGAAGGGCCCGCTTTTGGAGCAGCTTTGATTGCCGGAGTAGGTGTTGGCGTATATGATAGTTTTACAGAAGTAGTGAATAGGATTATTAAAGTTAAAAAAACTATCGTTCCCGGGATTCAAAATACCGAAAAATATAATCAATATTATCAATTATACAAAAAATTGTATTACAGTTTGAAAGAAGACTTCAAAGAATTAAAAAAATTAATCAGTCCTATCTGATTTATTTTCCAAAACTTTAGCTCCTTCAGCAGGACGGGTTATATATATATCCGAAGTAATACCGGTCGTCTTTTTATATTCTTTCTTAATCTTCTTCTCAAAGGCATCAACATAATCTCTCTTTAGTAAGTTTACAGTACAACCACCGAATCCGGCTCCGGTCATACGGGCACCTAAAACTCCCTCCTGTTCTATAGCCAAATCGACTAAAAGGTCTAATTCGGCACAACTTACCTCATAATCATCCTTAAGGCTCCTGTGTGATTCTACCATTAGCTTCCCAAAAGCAGAAAAGTTTTTCTTTCTTAAAGCCTGTACCCCGGCTTGAACCCGGTAATTTTCTAAAATTACATGCCTGGCTCTCCGGGCTATTGGTTCTGGTAAACATTGCTGATATTGTTTAAACTCCTCTATGGTAACATCTCGCAAAGTATGAATTTTAGATCCTAACCTATGAGTAAAAAATTTAGCAGCCCTCTTGCATTCTTCTCTTCTTTTATTGTATTCAGAATTAATCAAGCTCCTTTGAATCTTAGAATTACAAATTACTATCTGGTAATTGTGGTCTTTAAAAGGGGTTAATTGATATTTATTGGTTCTACAATCAATAAAAAGGGCATAATTTTTTTGCCCCAAACAGGAAATATATTGGTCCATAATACCGCAAGCGACCCCTACAAAATTATTCTCTGCTCTCCGAGAGAGGTGCGCCATTTCCAGCGGTTCAATGTCCAATGAATTTAATTTTACCATAGTTAATACAGTAACCACTTCTAAAGCAGCAGATGAACTTAATCCCGCTTTCCGGGGAATATTACTTCCAAAAATGAGGTTTGTTCCTTGTAAAGGATATCCTGCTTTTTGTATTTCGTCCATTACGCCCATCAAATAATTCGTCCAGGTATCTTTTTTAGAAGGAGATAAACTATCTAAAGAAAATTTAATTTCAGTTTTATAAACAAAATCAAAAACCTGAACCAACCGATCGTTTCTTAATTGCCCCAGCATAACCACCTCTTTTTCGATAGCCATTGGCAAAACAAAACCTTCATTATAATCAGTATGTTCACCAATTAGATTAACCCTTCCTGGGGCAGAAAAGGCACCTTTAGTTAAACCAGTATCAGTAAATTTATCCTTAAATATCTTCCATAATTTATTCAAATCTTGCATTGAAATTTCCTCTTTATTTTACTTTGTATTCAAATATTTCTATAATTAATTCCTTGACAACTCTGCTTTATCTTTGATATTTCTTATAGGGAAACTATTTCTTGAGGTAATGTTTTTCTTAACTCTTGAGCTTTTTCTTCAGGTAAACAATTATTA
>DAOUWX010000387.1 GCA_030666935.1 Atribacterota bacterium
AAGTCATACAGTCTAGAGGATGATTAGCTAATAAAAATTCCAAAGTCATTTTCCGCGCCCTAATAACTCTTTCACTATGAGTATAAATTTTTAAACCTTCTCTCACCGGATAGGTACAGGAAGCAACTAATGCAGGCATGCCAACAACTTCTACAACACATATCCGGCAAGAACCAGGTGTAAAATTAATTTCAGGCATTGCGCATAAGGTGGGAATTTTGATACCTGCCTCTTTAGCAGCATCTAAAATTGTTGCACCTTCTTCAATTTTTAATTTATTATCATTTATGATTATATCTATTAAAGGCACTACTTTTCGCTCTCCTTTATCTAAAACTTTTCTGTCTAAATAATCGAAAACTACTTATTCTTTTACTATTGCTTTAAATTTACATATTTCATGGCAAAGACCACACTGTATACATTCATCCTGATCTATTTTGTGGGGTTGCTTCTTCTCGCCGCTTATGGCATCTGCCGGACAAACTTTTAGACACAAACCACAGCCAATACATTTTTCAAAATCAATACTATATTTAATTAAGCCACGGCAAACCCCTGCTGGGCATCTTTTATACCGTATATGAGCTTCGTATTCATCTCTGAAATATCTCAAGGTAGTCAAAACAGGATTTGGCGCTGTTTGACCTAAAGCACAAAGTGAAGCATCTTTAATTACTTCTCCCATTTCTTCCAGAAGTTCAATATCTCCTTCTTTCCCCTTTCCCTCACAAATATTAGTAAGAACCTCTAACATCCTTTTTGTCCCTTCACGACAGGAAGTGCACTTGCCGCAAGATTCTTCATGGCAAAAATCCATAAAAAAACGGGCAATATCTACCGCGCAATTATTTTCATTCATTATGATTAAACCACCGGACCCCACAATAGCCCCTAACTGCTTTATCGTATGGTAATCCAAAGAAACATTAAGATGTTCAGCCGGAATACAACCACCCGAAGGTCCCCCCAATTGGGCAGCTTTAAACTTTTTGCCATCAGGAACACCCCCTCCGATATCATAAATAATCGAACCAAGAGTTATTCCTATAGGTACTTCTACTAAACCTATATTATTTATATCGCCGGTAAGAGCAAATACTTTTGTCCCTTTACTAAACTCTGTTCCTATATTGGAAAACCAGGCACTTCCTCTTAAAATTATCTGACTAATATTAGCCAATGTTTCTACATTATTTAAAACGGTCGGCTTTTCCCATAAACCAGCATTAGCAGGAAAGGGTGGTCTTGGACGAGGCATTCCCCTTTTACCTTCAATAGACCTCATTAAAGCTGTTTCTTCTCCGCAAACAAAAGCTCCTGCACCCTGGTAAATCTTCAGATCAAAATTAAATCCTGTTCCTAAAATATCTTTGCCTAAAAGACCGTTCTCTTTGGCTTGATGAATAGCTTTATTTAACATTTTTATTGCTAAGGGATATTCCGCACGGCAATAGATATAACCCCAATGAGCACCTATAGCTTTTGCTGCGATAATCATTCCTTCAATGACAGCATGTGGATCTCCTTCTAAAATACTCCTGTCCATATATGCACCCGGATCACCTTCATCTGCATTACAAAGAACATATTTTACTTTGCTTTCTGCCTGGGCTGCAAATCTCCATTTGATACCTGTTGGAAAACCTGCTCCTCCTCTTCCTTTTAATCCTGAATCGACAACTTCCTGAATAATTTCTTCCGGAGACATCTCTTTTAGGGCTTTTGTCATTCCCATATATCCATCCCTTGAAATATAATCCTCGATTTTTTCCGGATCAATTATTCCTCGATTTTTTAGAACTCTTATCTCTTGATTTGCAAAAAAGGGAATTTCTTCTATACCGGGTATACTTTCATCCAATACAATTTCATCAGGCAAGTCACCGTTATATTTAATTCTTTCTTTAATTTGTTCTTCTTTTCCCCTCGCCAAAGCATAATCAG
>DAOUWX010000050.1 GCA_030666935.1 Atribacterota bacterium
CTGTGCTTTATTTTTAGCCAAATTCCATTCCGCCTCTTTTTGAGAACTATCTTGATCCAGGAGAATATTTCTAATTCGATAGTAGTTATCTACTGCTAAATCTATTAACTCTTCTTCTTTTAAATTTAATTCTAAAGAATCAGTCCATTTTGTAATCTCTTCCAAAAAAGGCGAATCTTCCACCAAAGGCACTTCGGTTCCTTCCGGTAAACCTAAATTCAAATACCACCTGTTCTTTTGTTGAAGAAAAGTGTTTTGGGCTTGTAAAAAATTTATTTCTGCCTTTTTTAAAACAATCTTTGCTTCTATTTCCTGTCTTTCACCTGCTTCTCCAATCTCAATTTTTTTTAGTATCTTATCTAAATCACTTTTAGCATACTGAAAATTGGTTTCAGCTAAAGACAATCTTTCCTGTAGACCTAAAAGATTAAGATAAGATTCTAAAAATTCTATTTTTTTGTCTTCTTGCTGCCAGGTTAGGTTTTCCCTGGCTTTAAGCAAGTTATTAGAAGTTAAATATTTTTCCTGTTCTGATTTGATGGGAAGTACAGGGTAAAGTCTTTTAGTTGCAGTGAAAGTGCTGGTAGGTCCTTCCAAAAGCTTTTCCAGATCAAACAAGTCTTCTTCTTTTAAGGAAATTTCCGATTGAAGGATTATTCCATTAGGAAATAATTTCGTAGTTTTTAAACTGATTTCAGGACCATCACTGCTTTCGGAACTGCTGTCTCCCTCATCAACACCATTTGAGTTATCATCTGTTTGCTCTTCAAAACCACCGGCAATAATCGGATTGGCGCTAATCTTTGTTTTAAAACCGTATTCAGTATCAATTAGGTTTAAACTTCTTTCTATAGTTTCAATACTGTCTTTTATTTCTTTAATTGAAGAATTATTTTCAATTCCCCAATTAAGGGCTTCTTCCAAAGAAATATCTTTAGCTTGAATATTCACCCCAATGAAGATAAAACTTGTGAATATTATTAAGAATATAATGAAAAACGAATTACTTTTTCTAATTCGGTTCATTTAATCTCTCCCTCTTCGATCTTTTGTCCCATCAATTTTTGCATGGTTAATTTATTCATATAGTAATTGAGGATGGCTGAATTTAAACTATACTCTGACTGCAATAAACTTATTTCTGCTGATAAAAGATCATTTTTAGTTTTAAGACCTGCTTTTACCTGATCGACTATAATACTATTATTTTCCTGAGCCTGATTCAGGTTTTGTTGGCTTAAATCCAGGCTATTAATAGCCTGCTTGTAAGTATAGAATTGTTTTCTAATTGAATTAGTTAATTCTTTTTGAGTTTTATTAAAAGTTAAATTAGCTAATTCTATATTATTTTTAAGTTTTCGCAAATCTAATTCCGGACTTGCAGCTACTTCAGCCCTTTCCAAATCAACTTTAGCCAATTCTATTTGCCTTTTCCGCAATTCCAAAATAAAACTATTTTCAATAGTCTTTTTTAGGGCTTCTTCTTCGTCTATCTGCCATGCCTCAGGGTAATCTACCTCGGTTAAATCAAATTCTTCTTCCTCTTGATCATTTAATCCTAATTCTAATTTAAATTCTCTAAAAGATTGGTGATAGTCATCATTGGCTTTTTCTAAATCAAAAACAGCGTTATTGTATTTGTTTTCTTGCCGAAGAAGATCTAAATTTCCTTTGTGCCCGGCTTCAACCTGAGCTTTAACTTCCTCCAATAAATTTTTCTCTAATTCCGTTTCTTTACTCTTGGCGGTAATATTCCTTTTAGCTTGATTTACTTGTAGATATTTTTGTACTACATCGATAATTACCTCATTTCTGGTCTGGGTATAATTATCCTTTGCCTGTAGCAAGCCTAAATCTCCCTGTAATTCTATATAGCGCGATTCGGTGAGCAGGTTATTTGCCTTAGTCTTTTCGTAATCTATTTGGGCATTTTCTAAATCTAAATTGGCTATCTTTAAATTTAAATTATTTGTTAAGGCTAAATTAACTGCCTGGCTAAGATTCATCTCTTTCTGTTCTGCAGCGAATAACACACCGGAAAAAATAAAAAATATGACCAGTAATAATATTGTACCTTTTACTATTTTTTTAATCATAAACTAACACACCTTTCCATTATATATTTTTAATATTTTCATATTTTGTCTTTAAGTTTTATCCACTTATATATATTATTAAGCAATTATTGGGCCAATTATGTCTAATAGCGAGTATCTAGTTTCGTATATCGCCTGAAAAAAAGAACTGGAGATAAAAGAAAATAAGAAAATAAAAGCAATAAATATTCTTTTCCCTTTCTTGTTGCCCTACTAAAATGTACTCTAATAAAATTTTTACAATATTATTTTTATGCTATTTTTTTGTTAATTGTGCTGCTTCTTCCCATTTTTACCTTAAAATACTGTGCAAATTTTTCTCAGTTACCCATGAATTTCCTAACAAACATACTTGTATTCTATAATTAAATACTTTATCTTTTATTTTACCACAATCTCTTCCTATCTTCCTTCTTTTTTTAATCAGAAATTAGAAGATTATTTTTACGCTGATAAAGCCCTCATCTCCCCCAAACATTCACAATTATTACGCCGGTCAAAGCAAGAGCCCCTCCTGCTAATGATAAAAAGAAAGGCATTTCTCCCAACCATATCCAGGCAATTAATATGGCTAATACCGGAGATAAATAAAGATAGCTTGCTGCCAAAGAAGCTGGAATTCGGGAAAGAACATAGGTCCAGGTAATATAAGCCAGAGCTGCCGGGAAAATACCCATATAAATAATGGCCAGTGTTGCCTCAATCGGTGCATTTTTTATATTTTGAAATAAACCTCGTGAAAAAAATATTTGGAAAAAAGTACCGCACCAGATTGTATAAGTGACAAATTTTAAAGGTGAGTATTTCTTTAAATAAGGTTTTTGTAAAACAAAATAAAAACTCGTACTTATGGCAGCTAATAAAATCAAAAAAGCCGCCGGTTCAAATCTAACTCCTTCGCCTTCTCCTATGGCGACCAAGCTTACTCCCAAAAAACTGATTACAATTCCTATCCAACCCCAAATTTTAATCTTTTCTTTTAAAATAAACATAGCCAGGATAGCAGTAAAGATAGGAGCAGAGGCAATTAAAAGACTGGCAGAACCAGCAGTTACTCTTAACTCTCCAAAGGTGAGGGCAAGATGATAGACGGTTATCCCGATAAAGCCAAGAAAAAATATTGCAGGCAAGTCTTTTTTTTCAGGTAAGGGCATGCGAGTAGCTATCGCATAAATTAATAAAACTATTGATGCAGTTGAAAAACGGAGAAGTACTAAATTTTCAGGACTGTAGGCTTTTAGTCCCACCCTTATGCCCGCAAAGGCGGAAGCCCAAAAAATTAGAGTAAATGCTATTGCCACTATAATGCGGAAATCAATAGATACCTTTTCCTGTCTGTTACCTTTTTTGTTCATATCTTACTTCCTTTATAATACTCCTTATATTTTCAATAATAGATATTATTAGATAAATTGAAATAATTATTATCACCGGATTTTGCAAACTAACATATATTTCTTTAAAATACAATCTGGTAAAGATAATAACTGTAATTCCTGAAAAACAAACAGCGCCTACATATTTTCCTATTTTATTTTTAACTACTTTCTTCTTCAAGAAGGAAATATAACCAAAGGTAATAAAAGAAAATAAAATTAAAAATACGATATATACAGACACCGTGTGTTTTAAATACCAAAGCACAAATATTGACAAGACTACCATGAAATCAGCTACAATATCAAAAATATCCCCTCCTTTGCAGCTGCTCTCCGCTTGTTTGGCTACCATACCGTCAATTATATCCGATATGCTGATTAACAGTATTATCAATAGAGACTGGACATATTTTTCCTGCAGCTCGCTCATAATTAAAAAGGGGATAAAAGCAATCCTGGAAAAAGTTATTAAATTAGCTAAAAACCCTTTATTTATATTTTTTATTACTTTGTTATCCTCATTGCCCTAAAAAATTATTGATTAATTAAAATCCTCTTTTATCCTGTCCTGAGATATTATAATTTTTCTATCAGTTCTTTACTAAATAAGTCTATTTTTGTCTGCAATTCATCATCCTTATCAGAAGTAATAAATTTTTCTTTTCCGATTATTTTCCCGCCCTTTTCCTCAATCAATTTAGCAGCTTTAGAAGTATCCGCTTCCCTGCCTTCTTTGTTTGAACCGGTAAGCACCACAAAGCATTCTATGCCTGAAAATTCGTTCCGCTGAATAAAGTTCTCAAGCGGCGGCCTAATAGACCCGGCGTAGATCGGTGATGCAAAACCAATTGCCCTGGCATCTTGTAAATTAATTTGTAAATCTTTTCCTGTACAATACAAGGTTACTTTATAATTATTACCGGCGATATTTTCTGCCAAAGTCCTTAGCACTTTGGTAGTAAATTTAGACATTCCGGGATGATACACAATATAAATTTGTTCGGTGGAATCATCACTTCCAATTGTTTCCGCAGGTATATTTTTCTCTCTATCCAAAATGGAAAACATCATAGAGCCTGCACCCATAGGCAGTATTATAATATAAGTTAAAAAGTAAAATATAATCAGTAATATAATCGCCATTACACCCGTTCTGCCTTTTAGTCTGAAAAAAATAGTGTGTAACCAGAGCAAGGAAATGGCCGCAACCAAGGGAAAAATTCTAACTCCTACAGGAATTATCCTGGCAAAATTGGTAATAAAAAAAGGTATAGCCAGTAATAATATAATTATGGTGTAAATTATAGCAAAATTCATTTTGACCTCCTTTTAACCTCCTTAAATATTTTTATAAAATATGCTTCAAAAGTTCTTTTATCATTACTTACGATAAAATATTGAAAAACCCTCTTTTTTTGTAAAAAAAATAATAAAAAAGAAAGAGTAAACTTATAAAAATTTACTCTTTCTTGTGCTTTTTTTAAAAAATAGAAATGCTATAAAAAATAATTAATAGCTGCAGCTGATAATCCCTTTCTATCTTCCTTTATGCCTTTATATTTTTTGAAAGATTTATATATCTAAAACTTCAACTATCATTTCTTTTGACTGCCAATCCTGTATTGTTGTGACAAAATTTTTCAGGTAATCCAACGAGCAATGATAATCTAATGCTTCTTGATTTATATACTTTTCAAAAAAAAGAAACTCATCTTCACTTGTAACATCCTGAAAGAGGTTATGAGAAATACATCCGGTTTCTTTTCTGGTTTTAGCTATGAGGTTTTCTGCCTCTTTTTTAAAATCGTTTTTAAACTGTGGTTTAATAAAAAGCTTTGCAGTTACATACTTTTTCATAATCAATCTCCTTGTTTAAATTAGAAATATTAGCTGTTTTTTTTAAAATATTCTGAGCACTTTCGGAAGAAAATTCACCTCCTCTTTGACCTTCAAAAAGGTATTCTTTAAAAAACTTTTTAAGGTGTAATAAATCTAAAAATAGCATGAAATAAAATGTTTGTCAAACAAAAATTGTGTTAGTGTCAATGCTTGGGGGGGTAGTTTTTTTCTACCACAATCTCCTTCTGTCTTCCTTTTTTCTTTAAATCCTTCTCCACGTATATTGCTTTCCTGCTAAAAGGATCTCTCTCGGTATAATACATCAGAGTAGAATAGGTTGAAGGAGTGGGGGTAAATATCTGGACCTGTTCGGGATTGAGTTTTAGCTCTTTAGAAGTGTATTCCTTTAATCTATACATATCTCCTTCCCTGCATCCCGGATGAGCGGCAATTAAATAATAGGTTAAAAACTGTTTCTTCTTCTGTTCTTTATTTATCTGTAAAAATTTATCCCTAAATCCTTTTAAATATCCCTGATCGGGTTTCCCCATCTTTTCCAATACATTATTTTCCGTATGTTCAGGGGCAATTTTAAGCTGGCCGGAAATATGATGCTTGATTAATTCGCGTAAATATTTTTCTCCATATTTTTGGTCACCCAGTAACATATCATAGCGTATCCCTGAAGCAACGAAAACTTTTTTTACCCCTTTAATCTGCCTTATCTTATTTAAAATTTCCATCTGCTTTTTATGATTTATCTTTAGACTCGGGCAAAACTGCGGATACAGGCATCTCTTATCGGGACAGCTTCCTGACTTTAATTTTTTCTGGCATTCTATTCCGTACATATTGGCTGTAGGCCCGCCCAGATCTAATATGTACCCTTTAAAATCCTTCAATTTGGTCAATAATTTTGCTTCTCTTAAAATCGACTTTTCGCTCCTTCCCTGAATAACCTTACCCTGATGAACGGTTATAGAACAAAAATTGCACTCCCCGTAACATCCGCGGTGAGTAGTAATGGAAAATTTTATGGTCTTTAGGGCTTCTACTTCTCCTTCTTTTCTATAATAGGGGTGGACTTCCCTTTCATAGGGTAAGTCATGAACCTTATCCAATTCCTTTTGGGTAAGAGGATAAGCCGGAGGATTTTGAATTAAATATCTGCTATCCTGCTGCTGACATAATCCTTTGGCAGTTAAAGGGTCATTGTTTACATAAAAAGTATGGAACATAGAGATAAATTTTTTCTCATCTTCTTTAACTTTCTGATAAGAAGGGAGCATTATATCTTCTTCTTTAGGGTGAGGAGAGATGTAGCATATCCCTCTGATGTCTTTCCAGTCCTTGCCGGTCTGTAAATTGCGGGCTAATTTCAAAACAGACTTTTCTCCCATACCGTAGATCAAAATGTCAGCCTTGGCATCAAAAAGTATCGCTCTTCTTATCTTGTCATCCCAGTAATCATAATGGGCTATTCTGCGCAGGCTCGCTTCTATTCCTCCCAGAACTATCGGTTTGGTATTTTTAAAATATTTTTTTATCAGATTAGAATAAACTATAGTCGCCCGGTCAGGCCTCCTGGTATTCTTACCGCCGGGAGTAAAATCATCTTTTCTTCTTTTCTTTTTAAGAGCAGTATAATTGGCCACCATCGAATCTACCGAACCGGCGGTGACCCCCCAGAAAAGAGCAGGCTCTCCCAATCTGCTAATGTCTATCTCGCTCTCTGTATCTGGCTGAGCGATAATTCCCACCTTATATCCTGCCGCCTGAAGCACCCTTCCTATAACTGCTGCTCCGATATAAGGACTGTCTATATAGGTATCCCCGGTTACAATAATTACATCCAGCCTATCCCAGGAAAATTTTTTCATCTCTGCTCCGGTAGTGGGTAAAAACATTTACGGTTTCCTTTATTATCTAAAATTCCTTAAAGACTCTGGCTAAAGATTTACCAGGTGCTTTTAAATCCAAATCTAAAAAATAACCAAAGGGAGTTTGCCATGTCTTGTAGCTCGCATTTTCTAATCGCTCTTCAGCATTATCAAATATTAACTTTGTTATCTGCGGTTCAGCTTTACTTAAAGATAGATGAGCAAAAGAATGCAATACAATATTGTTTGTATTATTCTTTTTAGCTGCCCATTTTAAATTTTTAATCAATTTAGTTTCAACCTTGTCAATTTTTTCTTCATCTTCTTTTTCAACTTGAATAAATCCTACCAAAACGTCTTCTATTTGCTTATCTTCTTCGTATTCTTCAACTGTTTCCAAA
Source organism: Atribacterota bacterium (assembly GCA_030666935.1). GTDB lineage: Bacteria > Atribacterota > Phoenicimicrobiia > Phoenicimicrobiales > Phoenicimicrobiaceae > Sediminicultor. The sequence continues at coordinate 7,596 of DAOUWX010000050.1, forward strand.
GTCTTCTTGCTCGTTTTATAAGCAAATTTATCTGCATAAATCATCAATAGTTTCATATCTTTATCCTTTTTCTTCAAGATTTAAAGGTTATATTATGTAGAATCACGGCGTTTTTGCACTTCTCTTCTCTTAACCATCCTCTTTTCATTGCAATCTCAATAAATAACCATTATTTTTCAGCCAATCTTTATGTTCTTTATATTCCGGATCTAAGCTCTCCACTTTACTCCAAAATGTTTTTGAATGATTTTTCACTTCAAGGTGCACCAGCTCATGAACAACCACAGAATCTACAATAGACAAAGGGGCCATAATTAATCTCCAGGTAAAACTTAGATTGCCTTGATGTGAGCAAGAACCCCATCTTTTTTGCGCATTGGTGATATTTATTTTATTATATGCGAATCCTCTTTTTTGCGCATACCATTCAACTCTTTGTGGTATTTTTTCATAAGCTCTTTTCTTATACCAATAAATAAAAATATCTTTTGCGTGGGGTGAATATTTTTTCGAAAGTAAAAATTCGTCTTTAAAAGCCAGTAGAATTTCTGGGTTATCCACTAATTTTAAATTGTAATAATTTCCCAGATAAAGGAATCTTTCTCCATTGACAAATTCTTTTTTATTAAATTTCAAATTCCTTAATTGGACTTCTGTTTGCGTTTTCTGTAATCGGTCTTTATATTTTAAAACAACTTTATTTATACTCTCTTCACTGGCATTAAATGGAGCTCTTACAATTAATGCGGCATCATTATCTATATACATAGCAATACTTTTTCTCTTTGAACGTATTATCTTTTCAATTTTCAAATCTGTCAAAGAACCGTCCCCTGACGCATTCGATATTCTTCTGATAGATTTACTATAAGTTCTTTAACTGAAATAATTTTATCCGCACGATAAGCATTGCTTCCCGCAAAAGCAAATCCGTCGTCAAGTTTTCCCTGTTGGGCATTAGTCAAGGCAAGGGCAATACAGTAAGGTGCCTTTTTAAAATTACAAGTCTTTAAACATTGCCAGGGACATTTAAAAGGTTTTCTAATCCCGGATGAAACTTCTTCCAGAAATTTGTTCTTTACTGCCCTCCCCGGTAATCCAACCGGACTATCAATTATCATTAAATCATCTTTTTGGCATCTTAGATAACTCTCTTTAAATTTAATAGAAGCATCACACTCATAAGTGGTCACAAACCTGGTAGCCATCTGCACTCCCTGAGCTCCTAACTGAATATATTTGTAAATATCTGCACCGGTATATATACCGCCGGCGGCAATTATTGGAATGCTCTTATCAAATTCATTTTCGTAAGATTTTATCACGGAAATCACTTCAGGTAATATTTTTTCTAAAGCAAAATCCGGGTTATTAATCTGCTCTTTTTTAAACCCCAGATGTCCACCGGCCAAAGGACCTTCAACAACAACAGCATCAGGTACGTAATTATAATTTTTTTGCCAGTATTGAAATATAATTTTTGCAGCTCGTGAAGATGATACTATGGGAACAATTTTAGTTTTAATTTTTTTTAATTTATCAGGCACCAGCACTTCAAGACCCCTTAAGGGTAAACCTGCTCCAAGAAATATTAAATCTGCCTTTTCCTCTACTACAATCTTGACCATATCATAAAAATCCGAAAGAGCAACCATTATATTTACCCCGATAATGCCCTTGGTCATCTTCTTTGCTTTTCTTATTACATTACGTAAAGCTCTTTTGTTCGCCTCAGTAAAATTTTTAGCGGCGTCTGGCTCAAGCATACCTATCCCGGCAGTTCCGATAACTCCGATACCCCCTGCATTTGCCACGGCAGACGCTAAACCTGATAAAGAGATTCCCACAGCCATTCCCCCTTGAATAATGGGAATTTTCGCCTCTAAGTTACCTATTTTTAATTTGGGAATTTTTTTGAAATTCATCTTTATAACTCCTTTGCAGATAATGATTTAATAAAATCAATATCGCAATCTAAATTAATTTACTTCTTTCTACAATTATTTTCTTCGCTTCTAAAAATATTTCTTCGATTATTTCTTTACAGGTTTGTTCTTTTTTTACCAGGCCGGCTGACTGCCCGGCCATTATCGAACCATAATCCATATCTCCTTCTCGAGCTGCTCGACAAAGCGAGCCTGCTCCTAGTTCTTCATATTCTTCTAAAGAAGCATTTCTTTTTTCCAGCTGTTGAAAATCCCTTGCCAACCTATTTTTTATTATCCTAACCGGGTGACCGGTTGCCCTTCC
>DAOUWX010000284.1 GCA_030666935.1 Atribacterota bacterium
ATTGAAGAAGTTGTTTTAGATTTAATGGAAGAGATGGAAGACCTTGAAAAATCGATTGGTAATCTTGATGAAGATTTGAAAGGCAAAGAGAAAGAATTCAAAAAGTGCAAAGAGGAAATAGATTCAGCAAGGTTAGCAATTGAAAGGAATATGAATTCTTTAAATATCAAAAGAGAAGAGATATTAAATAAGATCACCGATGACCGTCTTTTAAAAGAATATGAGCTTTTAAGAAAAGAGAAGGGTGGAAAAGCCATTATAAAAGTTGATGGTTCTATATGTCCGGGCTGTTATCTCGATCTTCCCAGTGATGTTATTTATCAATTAAAAAAGAATCGAAAGATAATAATTTGCCCCAATTGCAGCCGAATTCTAATTTGGAAAGATTAACTCATTAGTGTAAACTTCAATAGGGCGGTTAGATTAAAAAGATTATGCTTATATCTTTTCTCTACTTTCCCTTAATTTATTTTCCTTCTCTTTCTTGACGCAATACGCAATACGAATTTTATTGTTAGTGTAAACTCTAATGGGGTGGTTAAATAGAAAGAAGAATGCTACTTTTTCTATCTTTTCTTTCCTTTTCTCCCTTTCTCTTAACTCGATACTCAATACTATATACTCGATACTATTTTAAGAATTGACTTTATTGTGCTAAAATGATATTTTAAAATTGAAAAAAGAATATTTGATAAGTAGATCAGGTAATCGCGGAAGAAATAACATTTCTTCCGAGGAAAGTCCGAGCTCCACAGGGCAGAGTGCTGGGTAACCCCCAGTGAGGGTAACCTTAAGGAAAGTGCTACAGAAAATACACAGCCGGGCACCCAATTTGAGTACTCGGTAAAGGTGAAAAGGCAGGGTAAGAGCCTACCAGTTGTTAGGTGACTAACAAGCTTAGTAAACCCCACTCGGAGCAAGACCAAATAGGAAGAGCTGTGGTGGCCCGCTGAATCTTCGGGTAGGTCGCTAGAGGTGTAAGGTAACTTACATCCCAGATAGATGATTACCACCCTTATAATTAATTCGTTACTTGGTTATCTGGTTAAATTCGTATCTCGTATCTCGTGAATCGTATCTAGTTAAGAGAATAGAAGCCAGAAGGCAGAATTTAGAAGTCAAAATAAGAGAACATATAGTATCTTGTGAAGATGGTTAGCCGGATAACTAAATAAACTTGCAACTTGTATCTTGCAACTTGTATTTTACACTAACGACTAACGACTATTCACTAATGACTGATTTTATAAGGGGACAGAACTCGGCTTATACGATCTACTTATCAAAATAAATAGATATGAAGACATATAAGATATTTTATTGTATGTCTTTTTTTTATTTTTTCCCTCGAAATACCCCTCTCCAAAAACCATTTTGTAAATTTACCCTTCTATTTTTCTCAAAAATACACTGAGAAATAGCGTATCTATTATAGAAAAGACGCTAAATGTGTGGTTTTTTTAATTTTTTTAAAAAAAATCAAATTATTTTCAAAAAAAAAGAGGGTTTTTCAAAAAGATGTAGTATAGTATATACAGTGGAGCAAAGTGGAGCAAAGTGGAGGATATAACATAAAGGAGATTTTATGTTTTTAGGACAGTATGAACACTCTATCGATGAAAAGGGAAGATTGATTGTGCCGGCAAAATACCGGGAACCTCTGGGTGATAATTTTATTATCACTTTCGGTCTTGATACTTGTCTTTTTGTATATCCTCTGGAAGAATGGAAAAATTTATCTGAAAAAATGAAGTTGCTCCCCTTGGGCCAGAAAGATGCCCGAGCATTTAAGAGGATACTATTTTCCCGGGCTACTGATTGTACCATGGATAATCAAGGCAGGGTCATTATTATGAAATATCTGAGAGATTATGCCCGGATTAATAAAGAAATTATGGTTATCGGGGTTTCAGATAGGGTAGAGATCTGGAGCAAAGATGTATGGCAAAAATATTTTGAAGAAGTTGAAAATTCATATGAGGATATTGCCGAAAGAATATATGAACAAGAAGGGTAATCTATGGTAAATTCCTTTCACACTCCTGTGTTAACAAAAGAGATTTTGAGTTATCTAAACATAGAGAAAGGAGGTGTTTATATCGATTGCACTTTAGGAGGTGGAGGACACTCCAAAGCCATTTTGGAGAACATTTATCCCCATGGTTTATTGATCAGTATCGACCAGGATATAGAAGCAATTGAAGTAGCAAAAGAAGAACTAAAAAGTTACATAGATAAAGTAAAATTAGTTAAAGGTAATTTTAAAAATTTAGAAGGAGTTCTATCAGATTTAAAGATTGAAACAGTTTCGGGGATAGTCTTTGATTTAGGAGTGTCCTTCCACCAACTTAAAGAGAAAGAACGAGGATTTAGTTTTAAAGAAGACAGCCATTTAGATATGCGGATGGACCTAACCCAAAAATTTAACGCCGATATTTTAATTAATAGTTATTTGGAAAAAGATTTAGCTGAAATATTTGAAAAATACGGAGAAGAACGGTTTTCCAGAAGAATTGCCCGTTTAATTGTAACAGAACGAAAAAAGAAAGCCATTACTTCCACCAAACAGTTAGCTGATTTAATAATAAAAACTCTTCCCAAAACTAAAAAAAGGCACACCTGGAGAATTCATCCTGCAACCAGGGTTTTCCAGGCTATCAGGATTGAAGTAAACCAGGAGCTTAAAGCCTTGGAAAAGGGGCTTCATCAGGCAATTAGAGTTTTAGAGCATAAGGGAAGGATATGTGTTATTTCCTACCATTCATTAGAGGATAGGATAGTTAAGCACTTATTTAAGGAAGCAGAAAGAGAAGGGAAAGAACAAAAGAATTACGGATTGAAAATTATAACCAAAAAACCAATTAGACCTTCTTCGGAGGAAGTAAGGGATAATCCTAAAGCAAGAAGCGCTAAATTGAGAGTGGCAGAGA
>DAOUWX010000063.1 GCA_030666935.1 Atribacterota bacterium
AAATATCAACAAAGGTGGAACATTGGCAGTAATCGGAGATTTAAAAGAGATGAGCACAGATTATATTCGTGCAGCAACTTTTAAAGGATACGGAGTGACTTTGATTGTAGGTATAGGAATTCCAATTCCTATTATGAATAGTGAAATAATGAAAAGTGTGGCTGTAAAAGATGAAGATATATGGACTGAGATAATTGATTATAGTTTTCCTCATTTTAAAAGGCCCTCTTTGGGCAGGGTAAATTACAAACAATTAAGGGAGGGGAATATTACCATTCGAGGGAAAGATGTTCACACCTCCCCCCTTTCCAGTTATGCTAAAGCTCGAGAAATTGCCCAAAAATTAAAAGAAGAAATATTAAGAGGAAAGTTTTTATTACAGGAACCTATCCAGAAATTTCCACAGAAAAGTAAATTTAAATCTTTATTGGAAATTCATTAAAAGCAATACTTTATACGAAAAATTTTAAGTTTTAAACTAACGACTAATTTATAATAAAGGAATGATTTAAATGTTAAGCAAGAAAGTAATTTTTACATTTTCTCCTCAAAATGTTGAGAGACCCGTAACCTATCAACTGATAAAAGATTATAACTTGTGGATAAATATTTTACAGGCAAAATTTGAACCAAGTTTAGGGGGGAAATTAGTTTTAGAACTCAAGGGAGAAGATAAGCAGATAAAAGAAGGCTTAAATTTTGTCAGGCAGATTGGTGTAGGGATTGAGCTATTAGAGCAAGAGGTATTATGGGATGAAAAGAAATGTATCGATTGTGGGGCTTGTATCTCTATTTGTCCGACCGGTGTATTATCTTTAGACAAAGAAACTTTTAAGTTAAAGTTTGATTACGAAAAGTGTATTGTTTGTGGTAATTGTGTAGAGGCTTGTCCTTTACAGGCAATTAAAGTCATTTTTTAAAAAAGATTAAAGTAAGCGAGAAGAAAAGCAATGATTTTTCCTCAAACTAATAAAATAGAATATAAAGAAAGGAAATACCGAAATTTAATTGAAGAAAAGGATTTAATTTCTTTTCAAATAAAGGAAGAAGAAAGCGATCTATTTATAAGGGCAAATCAAGAATTAAGTTTCTATGCGCAACAGATGATTTCAAACTTTAGAAAACAGATAGAGAATTATATTTATAGCTACCCTTTATTTAAAAGCACTCTTTTGCCCTATTCCCAGGACAAAAAGGCTCCCGAGATAATCAAGTCTATGATTCACACAACAGCCTTATGTGGAGTTGGGCCTATGGCTGCAGTGGCAGGAGCAATAGCTGAATTTGTAGGGAGGGAACTTTTAAATTATTCTTCAGAAGTAATAGTAGAAAACGGTGGGGATATTTTTATCAAGAGTAATAAAGTGAGAAAGGTAAGTATATTTGCCGGGAGTTCTCCTTTTAGTCAGAGAATTATTTTAAAGATAGGGATACAAGAGAATTATATAGGGGTTTGCACATCTTCTGGCATGGTGGGTCCTTCTTTAAGTTTTGGGCAAGCGGACGCGGTTACCGTAATTTCTGATTCTGTTTTACTTGCTGATGCTGCTGCTACGGCAGTAGGCAATATAATTAAAACCCGAAAAGTTATAGAACAAGGCTTAATTTATGCCCAAAAGATAAAAGGGGTAAAGGGTGTAGTAATAATAAAAGATGATAAGATGGGTCTATGGGGAGATATTAATTTTACTGTGCTAAAATAGAAAAAGATAATAAGCAAACTCTTAATGCGTTTTTTTTTGCTTAAGATGAGATTTTGTGAATTGTTAGACTGATAAGGACTGGGTGTAGACGATCTGTACTAGTAAAGCGTTTCCTTAATAATATTACAACGATTTGTCATTGCGAGCGATAGCGAAGCAATCTCAAGTCCTTACAAATCAAGGGATTGCTTCCCCTGCTTTCGCTGGGGCAGGCTTACTTCGCTTCTCGCAATAACAGAACGAAATGCAAAGGTATTTAGAAAATGATCTACTGGGTAACCATTGGATCGAGAATTAGTAAATTTGTTAATTTAAAAATTAAACATTTTTTATCGAAAGGGGAATATAAATATTATGCTCACAAATAAAAAAGTTGCTATAATTGGAGTGGGAAAAATAGGGGAAACTCTTCTTAATGGTATGATCAAAAATAATTTAGTGAAGGAAGAAAATATAGCCGGAAGTACTGCCCAAGAAGCACATGCTCAAAAGATAAACAAAAAATATGGCATTAAAACTTATATTAATAATAAAGAAATGATTCTAGGTAAAGATATAATTATACTTGCGATTAAGCCCCAAATGATGAAAAAAGTACTTTCTAATATCAAAGACATAATTTCCGAAAAACAGTTGATAATATCCATTGCTGCGGCTACTAGTACTCAATTTATAGAGGAATGTTTGGAAAAGAATATCCCGGTAATCAGGGCTATGCCCAATACACCCGCCTTAATTAATGAAGGTATGACTGTTCTTTGCCCGGGAAAGTATATTGATGAAAATCACATTCAGATGGCTATAGATATCTTTGGAGCAATAGGGTTAGTGGAGGTTATTCACCGGGAAGAATTAATGGATGTAGTTACAGCCTTATCGGGCAGTGGTCCGGCATATGCCTATATAATCATCGAGTCTTTAACTGAAGGAGGAGTAAGAATGGGTCTACCTCGCGAATTGGCTAAAAAATTAACCACTCAAACCTTTTTGGGAGCATCAAAGATGGTATTAGAAACAGGAATGCATCCGGCTTTACTAAAGGATGCTGTAACTACTCCTGCGGGAGTTACAGTAGATGGATTGATGGAATTAGAAGATGGAGGAATAAGAGTGGCTCTCATTAAGGCAATTAGCCGGGCAACAGAAAAATCTAAGGAAATTTCTCGATAAAAAGGTATTTAATGAGAGAGGGAGATAATTTATGGTAGATCTAAAGGAGTTGTCAGAGGTTCTATTTCGAGGTGATGTTTCCAGAGTAAAAGAAATTATTCTAAGAGCTTTACAAGAAAAGAAAACTCCTAAGGAAATTTTGGAGCAGGGCCTAATTAAAGGAATGAATGTTGTCGGAATAAAATTTAAGAACAATGAAATTTTTCTTCCTGAAGTATTATTGGCTTCTCGAGCGATGCATGGAGGGTTGGAGCTACTCCAGCCTGAACTAATCAAAAGCGGAGTAAAGGCCGTAGGCAAGGTGATAATCGGTACTGCAAAGGGCGATTTACACGATATTGGCAAGAATTTAGTAGCTATGATGTTAAGAGGAGGAGGATTTGAAGTTATAGATTTAGGGATAGATGTCCCTCCTGAAAAATTTTTAAAAGCCTCTCAGGAGCATCAACCGGATATTGTGGGCATATCCGCTCTACTGACTACTACTATGATTGGCATGGTGGATGTAATAACTATTTTAAAAGAAGCAGGCTTAAAAAATAAGATTAAAGTAATGGTAGGAGGGGCACCGGTTACCCAGGGATTTGCTGATGAGATTGCTGCAGATGTATATGCTCCAAATGCTGCATCGGCAGTAGATAAGGCCAGAGAATTATTAAAAATTTAAGAGGATAATTTGAAATGTTGATTGTTGGAGAAAAGATAAATTCCAGTCGAAAAAATATTAAAAATATGGTGGAAGGCAAAAACAAAGAGTTTATTCAAGAGCTGGCCCAAAAACAGGTTGAAGGTGGAGCTCAAATGTTGGATTTAAATATCGGGACAATTAGAAATAGCGAATCGGAAGATATGAAATGGTTGGTAAAGACGGTTCAAGCAGCAGTGGATGTTCCTTTATGCATCGATAGCCCTAACCATGAAGTGATAAAGGCGGGGTTAGAAGTATATGATTGGAACAAAGGTAAAGCCTTGATTAATTCAGTAACAGGAGAGAAAGAAAAACTGGAGTTAATTTTACCCTTAGTAAAAAAATGTAAGTGTTCGGTGGTAGCCCTTACTATGGATGAACGGGGTATCCCTCAGAATTCAAAAGAGAGATTTACAATTGCTGATGGATTAATAAGGAAACTTACCAATGAAGGAATTCCCACAGAAGATATATATATTGATCCTTTAACTTTGCCGGTCAGTGCCAATATTCAAAATTCCAATACTGTTCTGGAGACTTTAAAAAGAATTAAGGATTCATATCCTGAAGTTAAAACAATTATAGGATTAAGTAATATTTCCTACGGGTTGCCGGAAAGAAGATTGATTAATCAAAATTTTGTAATTTTAGCAATGGCTTGTGGTCTTGATGCGGTAATATTAGATTCCACTGATCAGAAGATAATGGCCTTAATTAAAGCAACCAACCTTTTATTGGGTAAAGATGAATTTTGCGGGCAATATCTTAAGGCTTTTCGAGAAGGAAAATTATAATTTTATCCGAAGGCATGAAAGGCGACAATAAAGTTATGAATCTAAGAGAGAAATTAGCGTCAAAAAAATTTGTGGTAACGGTGGAACTAGATCCCCCAAAAACTTTAAATTTAGATAAAATTTTAACAGAAGTAAATAGTGCTAATTTTAGAAAAATTGTAGATGCGGTAAATGTTACTGATTGTCCTCTGGCTAAATTAAGAATGAGCCCCATTGCCCTTTCTCATATTATTCAGGAAAGAATAGGTTTAGAAGCAATCTTTCATATAACCTGCCGAGATAGAAATTTATTGGGTTTACAGGCTGAGCTTTTAGGTGCATCTGCTTTGGGGGTAAGGAATATTTTGGCTTTAACCGGAGACCCTCCCGAGGTTGGTGATTATATTATGGCGACTGGTGTTTTTGACGTAGATTCTATTGGATTAGTAAGAATGGTAAACAAATTAAATAATGGATATGAGTACGGTGGTAATGAGCTTAAAGATAAAACAAATTTTTTTATCGGGATAGCGGTTAATCCCACTGCTCAAGATTTAACCAAGGAGATAAAACGGTTTGAGGAAAAAGTATCGGCTGGGGCTAACTTTATTCAAACCCAACCCATTTACGATATAGGGCTACTGGAAAGATTTTTAAAACTTAGCGCTCATATCAATATACCAAAAATTATCGGGATTATGCCTTTAAAAAGTTATAAGATGGTTGAATATTTAAATAATAATTTGCCCGGTATCTTTGTTCCTCCCGAAGTAAAAGAGAGAATGAAGGGGAAGGATGTAGAGGAGGGAATAAATATATCCCGAGAATTTATTAGTAAAATACGTAAATTTAAAGAAGTAGTCGGAATTCATATATTCCCTTTGCGAGATATGGATTTAATCTGCCGCTTGTTAAATTAGTTAGCTGGTTTTCTAGTTAGCTAGTTAAATAGTTTAATACTAATAATTCATTAACTAGTTAACCAAGTAACCAACGAACGAATCAAGATAAAGAGATGAAAGACATGAAGATAATAAAAGATATTAAATTAAATATAGACAGAGGTGAAGTATTACGATACCAGGAATATAGTAAAAAAAAGGTTAAAAAACCTAATCAAAATATTTTAAGGATTACCGAAGAGGAAATTAATCGAGGTTATAATCTTTTTAAGCCTCAGGGTACTTATTCCTTGATTAAAATTACATGCTTTACACTAAAGGGAAAGATTAATTTAGAGAGTGAGCTTGTTTTTAGATTTTCTAAATCTGTAATTAATCAATTAAAAGGGGCAAGCTACTTGCTTGTGGGAGTGGTTACTATAGGGGATTTTTTAGAAAAGAAAGTTTCTGAATTATTCTCTCAAGGAGAATATCCTCGGGCATTAGCTTTAGATGCAGTAGGGACTGTAGCTGTCGAAGACTTTAGCCGTGAAGTTAGGAAATTAGCCCGTCAAGAAGCAAAAGAACAGGGTTTTAAAACGAGTAGACATTTTTCTCCCGGTTATGGTGGTTGGGAAGTATCTCAACAAGACATTATCTTTAAAAGTATTCCTGCTGATAATATCGGAGTAAGACTGACCAAAGGTTACATGATGTTACCCCAAAAGTCATTATCCTGGGCAATTGGTGTAGGCAAAGAAATAATTACTCCTTCTGAAGAAGATAATATCTGTGGAAATTGTCAGTCTAAATTCTGTAATTATAAATTATAAATTTTATTAAACAAGGAGGAAACAATGGGAAAAACAATTACGGAAAAGATACTCTCAGCCCATACAGATACAGATAAATTTAGGATAGGAGATATAATTAAAGCTCGGGTTGACTTTGCCTTTGCCAATGATATCACTGCTCCTATTGCCATAAAATATTTTAAAGAAAGTGGAGCAAAGCAAGTATTTGATAAAAAAAGAATTGGTCTAATACCAGATCATTTTGCTCCCAATAAAGATATAAAATCTGCAGAACAGTGTAAATTATTAAAAGAATTTGCTCAGGAGTATGAAATAGAGAATTATTTTGAAATAGGAAAGATGGGAATAGAACATGCCCTCCTACCAGAAAAAGGATTAGTTCTTCCTGGAGATGTGGTAGTGGGAGCAGATTCTCATACTGACACTTCCGGGGCATTAGGTGCCTTTGCCATTGGGGTGGGTAGTACTGATTTGGCAGCTGTTATGGCTCTTGGTGAGGTCTGGCTAAAGATACCTCCTACTATCAAATTTATTTATTCTGGAAAACTAAATAAATGGGCAAGTGGAAAAGACCTAATCCTCTACACTATTTCCAAGATCGGGGTAGATGGAGCAAATTATAAGGTGATGGAATTTAGCGGGGAAGTAATTAAAAGTCTTTCTATGGATAACCGCTTTACTATGTGTAATATGGCTATTGAAGCAGGAGCTAAAACCGGGATTATCGAACCTGATGAGATTACTTTGGAATATTTAAAAGGGCGAGCCAAAAGATCTTTTCAAATTTATAAAAGTGATACAGATGCCCATTATGAAAAGATTATAGAGATCGATGTTAGTAAAATTGAGCCCCAGGTGGCTTTCCCTCATCTACCGGAAAATACTAAACCGATCAGTAAAGCGAAAGGGGTTAAAATTAATCAATCTATTATCGGCTCCTGTACCAACGGTAGAATAGAAGACTTACGTATAGCTGCTGAAATTTTAAAAGGACAGCAGGTTCATCCTGAAGTTAGATTAATTATTATACCCGCAACTCAAGATATCTATCTACAGGCTATTCGAGAGGGTTTAGTCGAAATCTTTATTACTTCTGGTGGAGCAGTAAGTACACCTACCTGTGGTCCCTGTTTAGGTGGTTATATGGGCATCTTGGCTAAAGGAGAAAGAGCAATTTCTACTACAAACAGGAATTTCGTAGGGAGGATGGGACATCCCGAAAGCGAAGTATACCTGGCCAGTCCTGCCCTTGCTGCTGCCTCTGCAATTATGGGGAGAATAGCTAGTCCTGAGGAGGTGAAATAGAATGATAATCAAAGGTAAAGTCTGGAAATTTAAAGACAACATCGATACTGACGTAATTATCCCTGCTCGTTATCTTAATACCTCTGATCCCAAAGAGTTAGCCCTGCATTGCATGGAAGACTATGATTCTGAATTTGTTAAGAAAATGAATCAGGGGGATATTATAGTAGCGGGTAATAATTTTGGATGCGGGAGTTCCCGCGAACATGCCCCTATTGCCCTAAAAGCAGTAGGAGTATCTTGTATTATCGCAAAATCTTTTGCCCGAATTTTTTTTAGAAATGCTATAAACATTGGTCTTCTTATTTTTGAATCTGTAGAAGTAGTAGAGCAATGTTCTCCAGGGGATATATTAGAAGTAGATACAACAAAAGGGATAATAAAAAATTTAAGCAATAACAAAATCTATAAAACTAATCTTTTGCCTGAATTTATACAAAAAATTATTTCGGGGGGCGGTTTAAGAGAATATGTTAAAGAAGAAGTAAAAAGGAGGAAAATAAATGTATAACATAGCTTTAATTCCTGGTGACGGAATAGGTGCTGAAATAATCAGAGAAGGTAGGAAGGTAATAGAGGCAGCTTCTTGTAAATTTGGAATAGAAATTAAATGGAACGAATATCCCTTTGGTGCTGAACATTATCTAAAGACTGGGGAATTATTACCCGATAGTTCCTTAAAAGAGATTGAAGATATGGATGCTATATATCTTGGGGCAGTTGGTGACCCTCGAGTAAAGCCGGGCATTTTAGAAAAGGAGATATTATTAAAAGCCAGATTTTATTTTGACCAATATATTAATCTACGTCCTATCAGATTGTATAAAGGGGTTCCCTGTCCGTTAAAAGATAAAAACCCGGAAGATATTAATTTTTATGTGGTTAGAGAAAATACTGAAGATTTTTATGTAGGAATTGGGGGGAGATTTAAAGCGAAAACCCACCAAGATAATTTAGAAGTATTAAGAAAGCTGTATAAAACTAAAATTAAAGTAGGTTTTAATTTAGAACAAGAAGAAGAAATAGCCTATCAAATTGGTTTAATTAGTAAATCAGGAACTCAAAGGGTAATGAAATATGCCTTTGAGTTAGCCAAGAAAAAGGATATGAAGAGAGTGACCTCAGTTGATAAAGCTAATGTTTTAACTAATATCTATGGATTATGGCGAGATGTTTTTAAAGAAATAGCCACTCAATATCCTGATATTGAAACTGAATTTACTTTTGTAGATGCTATTACCATGTGGTTTGTTAGAAAACCGGAGTGGTTCAAAATAGTAGTTACCCCCAATATGTTCGGTGATATTATTACCGATTTAGGAGCGATGATTCAAGGGGGTTTGGGTATAGCTGCCGGAGGTAATATAAATCCGGAGGGCATTTCAATGTTTGAACCAATTCATGGTTCTGCTCCCAAATATAAGGATAAATCTATTGCCAATCCTACTGCCACCATACTGGCTGGGGCAATGATGTTAGACTGTTTAGGAGAATTAAAAGCAGCTAAAGCCATTGAGGATGCGGTAGAAAAAATCTTAAGCGAAGGAAAAATAAGATCCCGTGATTTAGGAGGAGATTCCTCTACTGAAGAAGTAGGAGATGAGGTAGTTAGAATACTCAAAGAAATAAATATTAAATGATTTCAAATTATATTTATTAACTACACTGTATTAATTCTAAGTTTTTACTCTTTATCTTTTTTATAAAAT
>DAOUWX010000371.1 GCA_030666935.1 Atribacterota bacterium
ATGCTGTTCCATCTGATTTATTCGTTGAGCAGAATTTATAATAAAACGTTTAAACCGAATACCATTTAAATATTTTATTTGAATTTTCATTTTAAAGCATTCTCACTCCTTCTTAATATTATTTATCTTGTATGCCAGAAAAATTACTACTATTTATATTATACTATGTTTTTATTTAAAATCCTTCTTTTTTTTAAATAAAATATATTCTGCTTTGCTTCACCTGTTCTCCGGTGATTTCTTGCCATACCTGGCTGTAAATAGCAATCTGCTTTTGATAGACCTCGACCAACTCAAGATAATCCTTCTTATTTTTCGGTCGATCAGTTTTGTAATCCACTACCACCCAGTCATCAGCTTCCTTAAAGACCAGGTCGATAGTCCCGGATAGAATCACCGGCCGGAAATCCTGCCCGGCTAATTCAGTATAAAGAGGATGAGTGGGCTTAATATTTATGGTAAAGGGGACTTCACTATATTTGAATTCTGCTTTTTTCAGGCGTTGATATAACTCGCTCTTTTTAAATTTTTGGATAATCCCCGCCAATTCCTCTTTTCTTTTTAGAGATATCCCTTGTTTTTCCAGGGCATTTTCTATCTGCAAAGATAATAACTGTTCATCGGGGTCTTCTTTGATTAAATAATCAAAGATTTTATGAACAGCACTTCCCCAGGCTGTTCCGCCAACATCAACCGTGGCAATCTTTCGGTGTTTCTCTTCATCTTTAAAATCAGTCGGTTTTTTTTCATAATAACTGCTTTTTGATAAATCTTTCATCCATTGCCCGCATTCTTTTTGAATCTCCTTGTAATCGTCAAGCAAAGATTCCTTTTCTTTTTCTTTTTCTTTCGCTTCTCCTTCGAGTAATTCTGCTTTAGGAACAGTAATATTCATCTCTTCTTTAATATTTTTCAATAAAGGATGCCAGGGATTACTCTTGTTACTCTTATGGTCTAAACTGCTGATAACCAGAAGATTCTTGGCCCGGGTTGCCGCTACATAGAGCAGGCGGATATCTTCTGCTTCATTATAAGATGCCTCAAGCTGGCAATAATCCTCCCAATTTTTAGGTTGAGCCAGCCGTTTCCCTTTTCCTTTGTTATAAGCATTGGAACGGTAGACTAAAAAATGACCAAACGGTTCCTGCCCTGTCCTTTCAATATAATAAGTCGGTTCATGGGTAGTGGTATTATAAGGAATGGCTAAAAATACCACCGGAGATTCCAGCCCTTTGGCTTTATGTAAATTCATAATCCGGACCGTATTTTCTTCTGTCAATATATCCAGTTCCTCTTCAACTCCGGCTTCCAGCATTTTTTCTAATTGGTCTACCATTGAAGCAAACCCTATAACTTCCCCCGCCTCTGCTTTCCTTAATTTCTCCAGAATAAAATAAAGCTCCCCGCATTTATTTAAATTGTAGCCCTCTAAAGAGGAATGAGACAATAATCCCGAATCAATAATAATCTTTTCCATAGCTGTAACCGGCGGCAGTTTTTGAGTCCACAGATGAAATTCTCTTAACCGGTAAAAAGCCCTATCAAAATTCTCCTGTAATTTGGGATTTAGTTTTTCCGGTATTTTTTCATAAAAATCAAATTCCCCGCCTGCTCCTTTAAACTGGTATAGATCATCATCAGAAAATCCAAAGAACATTCCCCGCAAGACAGCGACAATAAGCACCTGATTTTCTATATCTCTCATCAAGCGCAACAGCTTTAAAAGTTCTTTTATCTGGTAGGATTCATTTAAAGAGGCATAACCTGAAATTGTAAAAGGTATTCCGTATTCTGCCAGAGTGCGGGCATAAATATCCATCCTGCTTCTGTAGCGCAAAAGAATCATAAAATCTTTATAGGTAGCTGATGTAGAGGCCCCCGACTTTATCTCTTCTTCTGTCCGCACTAATTCAAATCCCTTATCGACCATATCGCGAATAACTCTGGCAATAGATTGGGCATCCTGCCTGATAGTATTATTTTTATTGCTCTCTTTGGAAACAATCAGCTGCTTTACCCCGGAAAGATATTGAGGATTATCCTCCCAAATGGTCTGCATCGGTGAATATA
>DAOUWX010000396.1 GCA_030666935.1 Atribacterota bacterium
CCGATTCTTTTATTGGTAAAAGGTTTTTTGGGCATTTCCATTTATATAAGTCTCCCTGTATTCTTTAACGAATAATTTATTTTTTTGTAAATAAGTCTCCAAATAAATCCTTAAATAATATTTTATCTACATTCTGTTTTTTATTATACTCTTTCATAAATCTTTTCTGTTCTTCTTTTTCAGCTCTTCTAATACTTAAACTTATCTTTTTCCTTCGACTATCTAATTTTATCACTAAAGCTGTCACTTCTTCTCCCACTGAAAGAACACTCTCCGGATTATCTATTTTTTTATGGGATATTTCTGACAAGGGGACCAAGCCATCAATATTTTCTTCTAAATTTACAAAAGCTCCAAAATCAGTAAGATTTACTACCTTGCCTTCCACTAAAGTTCCAACCGTAAATTTCTTTTTAGTCTCTAACCAGGGGTCTGGTAATAATCTTTTTTTACTCAAAGTCAGTTGCAATTTTTCTTTATCTATTTTTATTACTTTAAATTCATATTCTATATCTTTCTTTAATTTTTCACTCGGATGTTTAATTCTGTCCCAATCTATTTCTGAAACAGGTACAAATCCCTCTATTCCTTTATCCAATTTTACAAATGCACCAAAGTCTCTTACTCTTATTACCTTACCTTTTACAACAGAATCTATCTTGAAAAATTTATCTATATCCTCCCAAGGGTTGGGTAAAGTTCGCTTTCTACTTAAAAATATTAAGTGGGCATCCTCGTCTATTTTTATTACTTTTAAAGGAAGTATCATGTATTTCTTAAGTACTGCGGAAGGTCTTTCTACATATTCCCAATCAATCTCAGATAAATGAATTACACCGGATACTCCTGCTTCCAGCTCTACATTAGCTCCATAAGAAGTTACTTGAGTGATTTTCCCTTCCACGACTGAACCAATAAGATATTTTTTCTTAACATCCTCCCAGGGGTTGGCTAATAATTGCTTTAAACCTAAAGATATTTTCCTTTTCTCGGGTTCGATCTCTAAAATTCTTAATTTTAAAACTTCTCCTTCGGAAACCAATTCTGAAGGATTTTTTACATATGCCCAGGCCATTTCTGATATATGCAATAGACCATTAAGACCTTCTTCTATTTCAATAAAAGCACCAAAATCTTTTATTTTTATCACTTTTCCTTCTACTTCGTCACCATTAGAATACTTTTCTTTAACATTTTCCCAGGGATTCGGGGAAAATTGTTTTATGCTCAGGGATATTTTTTTATCTTCTTTATTATATTCAATAATTTTTACTTTTATTTTATCCCCAACTTTTAGCAATTTAGTTGCATCCTTCATATCACGCCATGTAATTTCTGAAATATGAAGCAATCCTTCGACTCCGCCTATATCAACAAATGCTCCAAATTTAGTAATATTAGTTATAATCCCATCTTTTTCCTGTCCCACTTTTAAATCAGCTAATGTTTTTTTATACATTACTTTACGTTCTTTCTCCACAATTAGGCGATGAGAAAGAATAACTTTGTTCTCTCTTTTTTCTAGCTTAATTATAACAAAATCTAACTTTTTCCCTATATATTTGTCTAAATCTTCATCTTTTATAAATTTAGTTTCGATCTGAGATTTAGGAACAAATCCTTTTAATCCTATATTAACAATCAAACCATTTGAATTTTTTTCGATTACTTCTGCATTAATTTTTTCTTTATTTCTATATACATCATTAAGTTTTTCCCATAGTTGAAAATATTTTGCTCTCTCTTTTGATAAAGCAACATTTCCATTTTTTTCATCAACATTAACAACATATAGATAAACTTCATCACCAATCTCTAAGGTGTGGGTTATGGTTCCTTCTTTTTCAGAAAAGAGTGA
>DAOUWX010000073.1 GCA_030666935.1 Atribacterota bacterium
AGCGATTTCCAGAAATACAAAGAAATTAAATATATCTCCGGTAAATTCCATTCCAAACACACCTACAGTTAAAAGCAATAATAGAGAATAATATTTATCAAGTCCGCTATGCTGTTTCATAAAAACTAAAGAATAAACTGCTCCTACAAATGAAACAATTGCAGTAATCAAGCCCATAAATATTCCCATCGCATCTATCTGAAACATAATCCTGATGGGAAATTTCAGCCCTGAAGGCAAGGTCAAAGAAGGGGATGTTGCACCAAAGACATAAACTTGGGGACCAACTGTTAGTATTTTCACTGCTAATGCAATAGTCAAAATTAAACTTACACTTAAAGCAAGGGTGGTAAGAATCCCCGTAGCTTTTTTATTTATTCGACCTATAAGCGGAACTAAAAAAGCAGCCAATAGAGGTATAGCCATTATTAATATAGGCATATGGTTCGATAGATTCATCCTTTCAACCTCCTTACCTGATCTGTATCCAAGGTCCCGTAGTGTTTATAAATCATCATGGCAACCGACAATATTAGAGCAGTAGTTGCGATACCTATAACTATACTGGTAAGAGTCAGTGCTTGAGGAGTTGGCAAGACCATTGCTTGCCCAGAGGGTGCCTGGGTATAAATCGGGGCGATTGCGCCTTTTCTATAACCTAAGGTAATTAAAAATAGATTTACACCATTTTCAATTAAAACAACACCAATTGCAATTTTGATTAAATTCTTCTTAAACATAAGAGTATAAATTCCTAATCCAATAAATATTACTACTGCAACATAAGGTAAATTGCCTATCATTTTATGAATTCTCCTTCTTCTTAGTAAATTCCGCTCCGCTAGCCAT
The DNA here is from genome assembly GCA_030666935.1 of Atribacterota bacterium. GTDB lineage: Bacteria > Atribacterota > Phoenicimicrobiia > Phoenicimicrobiales > Phoenicimicrobiaceae > Sediminicultor. Next base: position 850 of record DAOUWX010000073.1, read on the forward strand.
AGTCAAAACAATAACCCCAAAAGCAGATAAAACTTCTAATCCAACTGCAATATTCATTAAAGGAATTACTCCTCCGGTATTCATATCACCTGGATTAACTCCGATTACGGCAGCATTACCGAACCAGCCCCCACTGTTAGCTAAAAAGTTATAAAAAAAAGTTATTCCTAATCCCGAAAAACCTAAAACTATAAACAAAATTAAACCAAAGCCTTCAAAGAGTGATAAAATATCCTTTTTGAGAAATTTCTTAGAATTCAAACTACCATAAGAAACCAATAGTAAAGCAAAAGCTGAGCCTACTACAGCACCTCCCTGAAAACCTCCCCCTGGAGTAAGGTGACCATGTGCTATTATGTAAAAACCAAAAATAATAATAAAACCATAAACAAAATTGGTAACAGTCTTTACTATCCTGGACATCTCTTTCATTTCTTGACCCCCCTGAAAAGAGCTACAACCCCCACCACTGCGGTAAAAAGTACTGTAGCTTCTCCTAATGTATCAAAACCTCTATAGTCAAAGACAATGGAGGTTACTACATTGTTTGCCCCGGTTTCACTTTGAGCATTTCCAATAAAATAATCATCCATCTCACTATAAGTAGGTTCCCCAAATGTTCGCATATTTATAGCGCTAACTATCAGGAAAGAAAAGAATATTATAAAGGCGATACCGAAAATTATTTTTTTCATATTATCCTCCCCTATCTAGTCCCTCTAACTGCAAAAATAAATATTGCCATAGTCAATCCCGCTCCAATACCCGCTTCCGCTATAGCTACATCAGGAGCATGTAAAATATAAAACTCTAATGAAAGAAGCAAACTTGCCACCGTCAAAGCAATTATTGAGGGTAATAATTTTTTAAAAACTACCGCTAAAAAGCTAGCAATTATCATCATTATTAAAGTAGAAATATGGATTATCTCAACAAAGGAACTCATTTTAATTTAGCCTCCTTTAATTCATCAATTACTGCTTGTTTGGGCATAATTCCACTACGGTGAGCTGCTCGAGCAATAGCATGGGCTCCGGTCGGGTTAGTAATTATCAAGCAGATTAATGCCACAATAGTATGGAGGGCAAGAACTCTAAATTTAGAATCTCCGGTAATATTCCAACGGGAAAAACCATAAATAATAACTGCCAAAGAAGTAAAGATTGAACCGAAAGTAGTAGCTTTAGTTGCGGCGTGAAGTCTGGTGTAAACATCAGGAAATCTAAGAAGTCCTACTGAGCCTAAACAATTAAAAAATACACCTATCCCTAAAAGAATATACAAAACAGCCAATAATGTTCCCATTATTTTTCAGACCCTCCTTCTAAATATTTAGCTACATATAAGGTTCCAATATAAGATAGTAAAGCATAAACAATAGCTACGTCAATGTAAATGACTTCTTCATAGGCTGCGCCCACGAGGATCATCCCAGCTACCACTAAAGTATTTATGGTATCCAAAGCTACTATTCTATCAGGAACAGTGGGTCCAAGGATTAATCTAATTAAAGAAAATAACATAAATATCAACAACAACCCTCCGGGAATAATAAAAATATTAAAAAATCCGCTCATTCTGCAATCCTCCTTATCCACTGAAGAAAATTAGAACAAATATGATGGGTGGTAGGCTTTAAAGTGGTAACATTTATCCAATGAATGTATAAATCATTATTTTTTTCATCAATATCAACACTAAGGGTCCCTGGAGTTAAAGTAATTGAATCTGCCAATAAAGTTATCCCCAAGTCGGTCTTTAATCCGGGAGATATTTTTACTATACCGGGATTTATTTTCCCGGTAATTACCCGATAAGCCACATCGATATTAGCTTTAGCCATTGCCCAAAAGAATGGTCCGATTAAATAAATCAAAAAAATAACCCACCTAAGCGGGTTCAACATTCTGTAAGTTCTTTTTTGAAATAATACCTTATTGGCTATAAAGGCTACAATGAGAGAAAGAAAAATTCCGGTTATAATTTCGAAAATACTCCATAGCCCCCATACTTCTCCCTGACTGGCCGTAAGAATTAGATAGGTAAGCATGCTAAGCAAAAAGGTTACAATAAAATCTATCATCCTTTCCCCCTTTTAACTTAAATTAACAAATTAAAGTATAACATTTTATCTTATTAGATGTAAAATTTTTTTTAAATTCTGAATATATTATTCTATTTCAATGTCTTCAATATATAAATCTTCGCCAGATATTATATCTATCTCCAAACTATCACATTTCGAACACTTAAAACTATCTTTTTTAATCTTGAAAACTTCATTGCATTTTCGGCATTTTCCCAATAAGGGAGATGATGTTATCTTCAAAGATGCTTTCTCCGCAATGGTGCCTTGACTAAAATTATAGAAAGCAAACTCTAAGGCAGCTTGGTTTACTCCGGTAAATTCTCCAACTTTTACTCTAATAAGAGTTATCGTATTGGCTTTGTATTCTTTAGCTTTTTCTATGGCAATGGCTAATAAATTTTGAGCAATCGAACCTTCGTGCATGTTTTTCTCCTAAATTGACCAATTGACCGATTCCCCGATTGACCAATTAGTTTAGTCGTTAGTGAATAGGCGTTAGTATATAGTATAAATACGAATTACAAGATTCAAGATGCAAATTTATTTAAATATCTAATTACTCAATCAATTTAGTTAACTGGTTAGTTATTTTGATTTTATTTCCTTAACTAGCTAACCGGGTAACTGGGTAACTACGCATACAAGATACGATTCACAAGATACTAATTAATTAACTAGTTAATCAGCTAACTTTCAATAAAAAGAGGAAGTCATTCCTTCCTCTTTTTATTGAAATATTTATTGGTGCCGGGAGGGGGATTTGAACCCCCACAAGCAATAAGCTCACCAGCCCCTCAAGCTGGCGCGTCTACCTATTCCGCCATCCCGGCAAAATCTTAATATAATTAAATTAGTCGTTAGTGAATAGTCGTTAGTATTTAGTAAAAACTTAAAGCGAAAAGCGAAAAACCATAATTACCATTATAGAATTCAGGAGCCAGTAGCCAGGAGTCAGAAGAATAGAAAATAACTTACAAGATAATATAACCTTATATTCCAAAATAATTCATTCTGGATTCTGTCTTCTGACTTCTATCTTCTTATTGCCGTAAATGGCAGGCTACATAATGTCCGCTATTTATATCAATTAATTCAGGTTCTTCCTGGCTGCAAATTGGTTTGGCATATTTACATCTTGGATGAAAACGACAGCCCGCAGGAGGCTTAAAGGGGCTTGGGACATCCCCTTCTAAAACAATTCTTTGTCTCTCTAGAGTAGGGTCAGGGATAGGTACAGCTGAAAGAAGCGCTTCTGTATAAGGATGTTGAGGATTATCATATAATTCATAAGTAGAGGTCAGCTCTACAATCTTACCCAAATACATTACTACAACTCTATCGGAAATGTGTTTTACCACACTCAAATCATGAGCAATAAACAAATAAGTAAGCTTAAATTTTTCTTGTAAATCTTCTAATAAATTAATTACTTGAGCTTGGATAGAAACATCAAGTGCAGATACGGGTTCATCACAAATTATTAATTCAGGATTCAGGGCCAAAGCCCGGGCTATTCCGATTCTTTGTCTCTGCCCTCCGCTAAATTCATGAGGATACCTTCTTACATGCCCCGCATTTAATCCCACGGTTTCTAATAAATTCTTAACTCTTCCTTCTTTTTCCTTTTTATTCTTTACAATCTTATGAATAGTTAATGACTCTCCTACTATATCACCTACAGTCATTCGGGGATTTAGAGAACCAAAAGGATCCTGAAATATTATTTGAATATTACGCCTTGCTTTCCTGAGTTCCTCTTTACTTAATTTAAAAACATCTTTTCCTTTAAAATTTACTTCCCCGGCAGTGGGCTCTAAAAGTCTTATAATCGTTCTCCCCGCAGTAGTTTTACCACAGCCCGATTCTCCTACCAGACCTAAAGTTTCTCCTCCTTTAATATCAAAACTTATTTCGTCTACCGCCTGGACATATCCTATTGTCTTGGATAATATTCCCCCTCTCACAGGAAAATATTTTTTTAATTTTCTTACTTTAAGTAATACGTTATCTTCCAATCCCTTTACCTCCAATTTCTTAAGACTTTAAATTAGTCGTTAGTTCTTGGTTTTTAGATATTAATTTTTAGACAAGGAAAAACGGTTTACAGTTTTCAGATTTCAGTTCACTTTAAAAAACTTTTTTAAACTTGAAACTTGCAACTTGCAACCTGTATTTTAACTGGTAAACTGGGTAACCAGTTAACCGGATAACTAATTCTTAACGAGATATAAGATGTGAATTTTGTTTTGCGCTTTTCGTTTTCCGCTTGGTTACTAAATACTATTCACTATATACTACTCATGGGCAATGCCTGTTAATTCTTGTTTAATTTTAAAATCTTTTGGCCTCTCTTCATTGTACATCCAGCACCGTACAATATGGTTGTTTTCTATCTTTTCAAGCTTAGGTTCTTCTTTCTTGCAAAGATCTATAGCAAACTTACAACGAGTATGAAACTTGCACCCAGAAGGTAAAGCTAAAGGATCAGGAATTCCACCCTGAATAACTTCGAGTTTTTTTCCTGGTTTATCTGTTAGGCGAGGAATAGAATTTTGGAGAGCCATAGTATAGGGATGCCGCGGATTTTTAAAGATGGTTTTCACATCGGCATATTCTACCGCTTTACCAGCATATACAACTACTACATCATCCGATACTTCAGCAATTACTCCCAAATCATGAGTAATCATTAAAACTGACATACCGATTTCCTCTTTCAATTTCTTCATCAGTTCTAAAATTTGGGCCTGGATGGTAACATCTAAAGCAGTTGTTGGTTCGTCTGCAATTAATAAATCCGGATTACAAGATAAAGCCATGGCAATCATTGCTCTCTGCCTTTGCCCTCCGCTTAATTCATGAGGATATTCATGAACTCTTTTTTCAGGAGAAGGTATGCTTACTAAGCCTAACATCTCTACGGTTTTCTTTAATGCTTTTTCTTTATTTAATTTTTGATGCAGCACTATAGCTTCTGAAATCTGTTCACCAATAGTATACACAGGGTTTAAGGAGGTCATCGGTTCTTGGAAGATCATGGAAATATCGTTCCCTCTAATCTTTCTCATTTCTTCGGAGCTTTTTTTTAATAATTCTTCACCTTTAAACCAAATTTCACCGCCAACAATCTTCCCCGGTGGTTCCTGAACTAATCTTAATACGGAAAGGGCAGAAACACTTTTACCACACCCTGATTCACCTACCATGCCCAGTGTTTCCCCTTTTCTCATTGTAAAATCAACACCATCAACTGCTTTAACTACACCATCATCAGTATAAAAATAGGTCTTTAAATCTTTAACCTGTAACAGTACATCCTCCATTTACCTTTTTCCTCCATTACACACTTATTTTTACATAATTTGTTTTAACTTTAGATTTTCTATCTTTCCCGGGATTCTTCCTCTTTTAGCAATTGGTTTCCCTGCAACTTCTTTTATATCCAGGGTCATATCGATAGGACTGGCATCACTTATATAACTACCTACCCCAAAAGCGTCAACCGATTCTTCGTTTAACATACTTATTCTTTCTGGGGTAAGTCCTCCTGAAACAAAGATCTTCACATAGGGAAAGCCAGCTTGATCAAGCCTTACTCTTACCTCTTTTACTAAATCAGGGGTTACCCCGCCTCTCTCGCTCGGAGTATCTAATCTTACCCCTAATAAGTCTTCTCTTAAAGCTCGAGCTACTCTTATAGATTCTTCTGCTTCGTCTTTAAAAGTGTCGATAAGAATAATTCGAGAAGCATCTTTGGGCATACAAACGTTATAAGCTTGAGCTGCTTTTATAGTATCTCCCGAAATAATCATCACGGTGTGAGGTATAGTCCCTTGAGGTTTTTTTCCGGATAGTTTTGCCCCTAATATACAACTTGCTCCATCTAGTCCGCCTATCAGTGCGGATCTTTCCATAACTGGAGCCACGGCAGGATGTATATGTCGAGAACCAAAACAGACGACTTTCTTTGCTCCGGCAGCATCTTTACATCTACGTGCAGCAGTAGCCCAAGCTGAACTACTAGCTAAAATACCAAGGATAACTGTTTCAAAAACACCAAATTCACAGTACGGTCCTTCAATTCTCATTACTGTATCTTTATGCTGAAAACTTTCTCCTTCTTCTAAAGACCATAATTTAATCTTCTTGTCTTTTAAAAGGTTATATACTTCCTGGGTTCCAGTAAATACACCTTCCTCACGTGGGAAAATTTCTGCGGTTACCATGGTGCTACCTAAACGAAGATATTTTAATATCTCTTGAGCTCTTACGAAATATATATCAGTAGTTAACCCTTTCTCTATTTCTTCATGAGTAGCTGAAAAAAATTTTCTATTTGGGTTAATAAAATACTTTTCTATCTCTTTAACCGAACTAATAGGTTTATCCATTCTTCCAAAGATTTTCCTTCTATTTAATTAAACTAAGCAAAAGCGAAGATAACATAAAAAGCACCGCTATAACAGTAGTAAGTTTCATTAAAAATGCTTCCTTGCCTTTCTTCCCGCCATAATCAGCGGTTGTCCCTCCACCAAATATACCTGAAGCTTTACTTGACTTTCTATGCTGAAGTATCACTGTTAAAATCAAAGCTATGCTTATTGTAATCTGAATTATCATTAATGCTGTAGACACTTTATAACTCCTCTCATAAAAATTAGATTGAAATAGTCAAAGAGAAATTTCTCTAAAATCCTTAAATTTATTCTCTCAATAATTTCGGTTTTTTATTCTAACATAATTATATGTTAAGTTCAAGATATCTAAAGAAAGTATCGAGTTAAGAAAAAGAAGAAAAGATACAAAAAAGTAGTATTCTTCTTTTTTTCTAACTACCCTGCCAAAGTTTAGGTTAATTTTACAATATTTCAGTTGCTTTTACTATTTGGGAGAAACTTAAAGCATGTAAACTTGCTCCTCCAACTAAAGCCCCATCAATATCAGATTCATTCATAAATTCCTTAATATTCTTAGGATCTACACTTCCTCCGTACAAGATTCTTATTCGCTCAGCTATTTTACTCCCATATTTAGAGGAAAATAGTTCCCTAATAAATTTAATTATTGTATTGGCATCCTGCGAGCTGCTAGACCTGCCTGTACCGATAGCCCATATAGGTTCATAGGCTACAATTATTCTTCCTGCTAAAGTAGAATCGATTTTTGAAAATAAAGCTTTAATCTCCTGTTCTATTATAA
>DAOUWX010000140.1 GCA_030666935.1 Atribacterota bacterium
AAGAGGACTATCATCTTCTTTTCTTATGGCCGAACAACTAAATTCTACTTTAGGTAATTCTGCTAAATAAAAATAACCATTTAATTGTTTTAATGAAGTTAAAAGACCATTTTCTTTAGTTGTCTGGTAATCTATATAATCCAGATTTCCTTCCTTAATATTCACTCCCTTAATTGGAAATAAACTTACAAGGCTAAGATTAAATTTTTCCATAAAATCAAAGGCTCCCTGGCTATCCCTGATTAAAGTCATCCGGGGTTTTACCAGAGTTATATCTTCCACACTCAGGGGTACCTCCCTCTTTAAGGCAGAGAGAAAATCCAGATCATAATTGACAATTATTTCTTCAGCTTCAAAGATTTGATCCTGGTCAAGTAATGATCTGTGTTTAAATACCTTGAAATCAGATAAAGTTATAGATTTAAGAGAGTAATTTTTAACTCTCCCAATATAGATTCCTCGATCGATGGCATTCTCCATTGTAGAAATTATCAGATTTTTTAGCTCATTTTTAGCCTGGCTGCTCCGAATAGCAAAATATCCTCCTGTAATCAGAACGATGATAATCAGAGTAACTAATATTGCTTTTGGAAAGGATTTTTTTGATTCCGTATCAGACATGAATTCATTCTCCGAATAAATAGTCGTTAGTCGTTAGTAAATAGTCGTTAGTAAAAAAATACAAGATATAAGGCAATGCAATTGACCGATTGAATTAATCGTTAGTATATGATTAGCGTATAGCGTACAGCGTTTAGCGTATAGGCTAAATCAATAAACTAAAAGCTTAAAGCTAAAAATGAAAAACCATAATTATTATTTAAGAATTCAGGAGTCAGTTGTCAGAAGCCAGAAAAATACAGAAAAATTTAATTAATATTATAATTTCATAGTTTAAAATAATTCTGAATACTGGATTCTGGTTCCTGTCTTCTATTTTCCTTGCTATTCACTAACGACTATTCACTATTCACTAAATTATTATATCATATATTTTATATAGGTTAAATTTAATTTTTAATCTAAATTATATTATTTTTAATTATTTATTTCTTTTTCTTCCCTTTTCATTCTTTTCCAAACTGCTAAGGCTTCTTCGGGAGTGTTCACTTTTACATCACCAAAGACATGAGGATGTCTTCTGATAAATTTTTTTACCGCCCCGGCCAGTACATCAGAATAAGTAAATAAGCCTTTTTCTTGGGCAATTTCAATCTGCATAAGTATTACCATTAGCAGGTCACCCAGTTCTTCACACAGATTATCTAAATCATTAGACTTTACTGCCTGGGAAACTTCTTCAGCTTCTTCTAAAATATTGGGAGCCAGAGATTCTAAGGTCTGTTTTCTATCCCAAAGGCAACCTTTCGGTCCCCTCAATTTAGCAATAATATCCATCATTTCTGCAAATAGTTCTTTCTCTTTTTCGTACATCCGTTCCTCCGTTCTAAAATAGTCGTTAGTCGTTAGTGAATAGTCGTTAGCATTAAATACAAGATACGAGACAATGCGATTGGCCGATTCACCGATTACATCAGTTAGCCGGTTATCCAGTTTGCCAGTTAATTTAATTCGTATATGTGGGTAGAAACGCTCTGGATTCCTGCTTTCGCAGGAATGACAGAAAAAACAGACGGGGATGATAAATTAAACCCCACGCTCAGTATTTTCTTGAAACTTGAAAATTTCTACCAGCTAAAGCTTATACCAAATCCATTAGGTATTAACCACTCTAAAGCCAGTTGGTCGTTGATTTGATAAACGAGTTCTTTGGTGTTTATTTCCCATCCTTCCCGGGTAAACTGCCCCCCATAATTAAACTGTATCTTTCCCAGGTCTATTTGTAAGCGGGCTTGTAACAAGGCATCCAGGTTCTGTCCATTATACTGCAGACCTGCTCCGGTCCATAACCTCATTAAATAAGAACTGTAAAGATCGTATTCAAGCCAGCTGCGGTAGATATCATCATGATAGCGAAAAGCAAAATTCCAACGATAAGCCGGAGAAAGAGACATTTCAAAACCTGAATTATATTCCCCATAACCGTTTCCCCAAAAACTAAAAGAGTTTTTCTCTCTTGCCGGCTCCAGATTTTCAAAACTGAGCACGGGTATACTGGTATAGAGGTTATGTAACCACATCTCTTTCCGTTCGTAAAGATGCTCCAACTGTGGACCTTTAAGTAAAATAGGTACCATCAGGTCGGTATTAACAAGTCCGGCATGATTGGCTGGAAATTCTACAGGTATTTTAGGGGGATTGATAACTATTACTATATCTCCTGCCCTCTCATTGGAAAGGAGATGATATATATTGGGAGGAACTCCCGGGAATCTGCTATCTCTGGTTTGAGATAACCACTCTAAATCAGTCAACCATTCCCCGTTATACCCAGAACTATAATAACCAAATACATCCTCACCTTCAAATAAGTAACGAATTTTCTCTTCTTTTTCTTCGAAAATCATTTTCCCCTGGTCCGAATAGCCAGCTACCTGATGAGGGTTCTCTCTATAAAATGCAAAATAAATCTCACTTTTTAAAACAATATCCCTGGCTACCTTATCTTTTTTATCAGGATCTTTTAAATATACATTACGATGAACAAATACCTTAAGGTCATTTCCTACTATTCTCTCAATTTCTTTTTCTTGATCAATGACAATAAAATCGCCAAAAGACATTCCGTGATCACAATAAAATATTAGGTTAACCTCGTCGAGGTTCAATTTTTTCACCAGATTACCAAAATAACGGTCAAACCTGCGAATACTGGCTTCATACAATTTCAGACCCATTAGATGGCCCAGAGAATCGGTGGCAAACCAATAGAATTCTATAACTCCATAGGTTTCCAGAAGCTCGGGGACATTAAGGAGAGGAAGAAACATAAAAGGGTCAAGTCCGGGTGCTCCATAAATAATACAGGCTTTTGTTCGCCGGGGTAGATAGGAAAACCAATAAAAAAAAGTTTTATACTTCGATATAACTTTTTCCTTTTCCCGGTCATAATAACCCCATCCTACCCCTCCGGTGGAATTATCTAACCCTTCTTTTAAGTGAGGAACGGTTGTTTCTGTTCCTCCGGGATAGAGACTAAGACCATGATGAATCATGTGGCCATCCTCAAAAACAGCCTTCAGATTAGGAAGGTAACCTTCTTCCATATATTGAAAGAAATTATGTGATGATACAGCATCCAAATGGAATATAAGGAATTTTGGAGATGCCTCTCCTATTATTAAGAAAGACATCAGGATTATTACTATTATAAGCACATAAAATATTGAAAGTCTCCCGAAAGAGCTAACTTTTTTAAAATGCAGGTTATTGATTTTCAACATATATTATTAGTCCTTTATTTCTATTCTAATATAAGTGTTTTAAATTTACATCTTCTCAGAAAATTTATAAATTCAGTAGGAATTTATAAGTGTCTTTAGTGCTGGAATTATCTTTTTAGTTTCTTCTTCCCCGAGTTTAATTAATTGTAATTTTATTTCTTTCTCCATATCAGTAGAGAGAGTGCCTTTATAGTGGGGTCTTATAACAATATCTGCCTTATTAGCTGAAATATTATTTAATTCTTCAAGCATTATAAATATAGATCTATGAAGGATAGATACAACATTATTTATAACGGGAACAGTGTCTTTTTGAATATCTCTTAAATTTACCCCTATTACTATATCTGCTCCCATTTCTCTCACCACATCCACAGGAACAGGGTCTATTAAACCACCATCTACCAACATTTTATCTTCAAATTCAAAAGGCATGGATAGCCCGGGCACAGACATAGAAGCTGCTATCGCATTAGAAATTCTTCCTTTGTCAAAAACTACTTTTTTGCCAGTTATCAAGTCTGTGGTAATTACCTTAAAGGGAATTTTAAGATCATATTCGAAGCTTGCCCGGTTAGTTAATCGGTCAATTTCATCTCTTATAATTTTCCCATCCATTAAACCTTTCAGCAATTCAAAATCTATTTTACCCTTCGATACATCTGAATAAAATATGATAAAGGGGGTTTCATTTATATTTTCCAGTTTTATATCTTCCCTTGGAGTCATATAATATTTATCAAAGTCCAAACTTAAAGTGTATTTTTCTATTTTTTCTATATCTTCCCATAAAGCATAAAACCCCCCTATAAGAGAGCCTATGCTAGTTCCAGCTATGTAATCCAATTTTATACCTTCATTTTTCAAAGCTTTTAAGACACCAATATGAACGTAAAACCTTCTTCCTCCTTCTCCTAATGCTAATCCGATCTTGGGAGCAGTATAAGAAAAAGAAGAAACAGAAGAACAGAGTAATACAAAAACTATTACAATTTGGATTAATTTTTTTAATTTTTTCATTATAATTTTATCATACATAATTATCCAGACCTATCCTTTTCTTCCTTTGAATATTCATACTTTTACTTTTTTTTTACACCATTATTTAATAGTCGTTAGTCGTTAGTATTTAGCATTTAGCATTAAATACAAGAAAATTCAGTTAACCGGTTAGCCAGTTAAGACAAGGTGCAAGTTAATACATTTAACCAATTGAATTAGTCATTAGCATTAATACAAGATAATACAATTGACCGATTAGCCGGTTATCCGTTTTGCCAGTCCAATAGTCGTTAGTCGTTAGCATTGCTAGCGTAGAGCGTACAGCGTTTAGCGTATAGATTAAAAGCTTAAAATTAAAAGCGAAAAACCATAATTTAAAACCCAAAACCTTTTCGTATAAAGTATTATTTTTTTGTTTATATATTAGTAGAATTTTATATTGAAAATTTCTACCAGCTAAAACTCATACCAAATCCGTTAGGTACTAGCCACTCTAAAGCCAGTTGGTCGTTGATTTGATAAACAACTTTTTTAGTGTTTATTTCCCATCCTTCTTGAGTAAATTGTCCTCCATAATTAAGCTGTATTTTCCCTAAATCTATTTGTAAGCGGGCTTGAATCAAGGCATCCAGGTTCTGCCCATTATACTGCAGGCCTGCTCCGGTCCACAACCTCATTAAATAAGAACTGTAAAGGTCATATTCCAGCCAGCTGCGGTAGATATCATCATGATAGCGAAAAGCAAAATTCCAACGATAAGCCGGAGAAAGAGACATTTCAAAACCTGAATTAGGTTCACCGTAGCCGCTTCCCCAGAGACTAAAAGAGTTTTTCTCTCTTGCCGGTTCCAGATTTTCAAAACTGAGCTCGGGTATACTGGTATAGAGGTTATGTAACCACATCTCTTCCCGGTCGTAAAGATGCTCCAGCTGTGGACCTTTGACTAAAATAGGCATCATCAGATCGGTATTAACAAGTCCTGCATGATTACCCGGATAGCGTAACCAAAAAATAGGTATTTTAGGGGGATTGATAACTATTACTATATCTCCT
>DAOUWX010000159.1 GCA_030666935.1 Atribacterota bacterium
AAGCTATTATAATGCAAAATGAGCCCGAAATGGATTCTTGGTTTTCTAGTAAGAAGGTAAATGGTGGGAGATTAAGAATAAAGATGATTTTATTTTGCTTTGTATCTATCCTTTTGGTTAAAAAAAGTTAAATCCTTGTAACCTTTTCTAATTCTTGCACTGTGCTTGACATCTTTAGGAATAAAGTATGTATCCCCTTTGGCAAAAGTGCATTTCTTGCCGTCTATGGTTAATTCGATTTCACCATCTAAAATGACTCCCCATTGTGCTTCGTGAGAATGTTCAGGAACTTCTACATAATTTTCAAAACTCATAAAGATGAACTGTTGATTTTCACCTTGAAGAAGATATGAATGTAGTCCTTCGATAGGGATATCTGCTTCTGGTAGATTTGCAATTATCTCTGGAAAGAAATTTTCTTTTGTCATTTTATTAAATCCTCCTTAAGTACATATTCTATATTTCTTACCTCGTAGCTTTCCATTTTACGATGGGGTTATGTCAAATGCAACCCCTCATTGAGTCGAAAGAAAGGTTGTTCAATATTTCTTAACCGCTTCAATGTTCTTTACTGGCAACCAATCATCCATCATGTTTTTAAAAATATCTCTATTGAATTGGAAATATTGAATCTTTTTAATATTTTTTATCTCGATTAAAACTATATATCTTTTCCCCGCCCATTTTTGGAATTGCTTGGCAATTAATTTAAGTTTATCTTGATATTTTTTTACTAAGGCTATTGATTCATCTTTAGTCATTTTTTCGGAATTAAAAACTGATGAAACAACTCCTTTGGCTTTTATTTCACCTTCAGCGTTATTGTTTATGAAATATAAAATATCCCCCACATTGACTTTTCCGTAGGGTACTTTTCTTCCCGTTGCTCCACGAATAATCATGGATTTTTTACCACTAAGTAAATTTTCTAATTCATTAGATTTGGCATCAAGATAAACGACATGATCCATTTTTTTCTCCTTTCATAGTTTTTATTGGTAAATGTTTTTAAATATTTCTTTAGGCCTTACTTTCTGGAACTATTATGGGGTAAAGTCCCCTACTCCTTTCTAAAAGGATAGTAATGAAAATAAAGAAATGTCTTATATTATAATAATTTTAAAAGATACTGGGTATCTTCTAATCGCTTGGGAAATACTTATACTTTTCATATTTCGAGATTGCTTTCTCAATCCAATCTCGGATTGTAATATTCTCTTCGGTCTTCAGCATTTGTCGCAGTGTCTTAATAACTTCTTCTTGAGGGTAACTCCAGAAAAACTGTACTGCTGCCTTCCGGACTATTGCATCTTGGGAATCCAAATAGGGAATTATAACAGTAAAATCATCTGCTGCACGTAAAGCGTTCAAGCTGTGAATAGCCTCAGCTTTGACTTTTGCGCTTGGATCACGTCTTAGAATATTGATAGTCAAGTCGGCAATGGATTTGTGATACTCGTTTCCCGCACCAAGGATATATACTCCATTGAGACGAGTGTTTTCCTGACTGGACTTTAACACAGATGGTTCAAGACCTTTTACATAATCCGGGCCAAAACGCCAGAGTAAATAACCATAAGCCATAGGAGTTTTTTTCATATTCGTCTGGAGGGTCGAATAGATCCATTCTGCAACCCTATCCTTCTCTTTTTCCAGAGATTGATATGCAGCTTCTGCACTTATCAATTCATCTTCAGAAGGTTGAATACCCCGGAAAGCGTAAGCGGTAGCTTTTGAAATGAGTAAATCATAGTCCTTTTCATCAGTCAAGACTACTTGTATTTCAACTGGTGACTTCTTTGTAGTAAAAATATAGACAATAACTAAGACGAAAAAAATAACTACAAATGTAAGTACTTTATATTTCATTTTCTCAATACCCAACATATTATTAAATAAAGAATTAAATAAAGAAATTAGAATGTATAAATAGAAAATATTTATTTAAGTAAATATTTTGACGAATTATATATAAAGTATACGATATAAGTTTTAAAAGTCCTTCTTTTTTGGGATAATATTTTTTTATAAGATGCGAGTTGCAAGGTATAAGTTTATCTAATTGACCAATTCACCAATTGACCGATTAAAAATACGAGCTATGAGATAATTTAGTCATTGTTTGACAAATAGAATTGAAAATAAAACCAGAAATATGAAATAAAAAAAGAGGAGAAAGGGATGGATTCCCATTCCCCGATCAGGTCGAGGACAGGTTTCATGGGAATGACATAGGGAGGGGCGGTAATGACATAAAGGGAAGCAGGAATACAAAAGAAGAATGCCCCTTCTGATTCTATAGGCGTATTGCAATACGCCCCTACAATTCATCAAAAAATAAGTAAATAGTAACCTTATAATGAAGAAATGATGAAAAACAGCTTTTATGGCTTTCTTTCAGCAGTTATAAGATTGATTTATCTTTTTGTTTTAATAAGATTTTGTATATTTTTTATTCTCATATCTATCTTTTACCTGTGCAACAAAGGTATCAATTCTCATTTCTCTTGTACTATCCTGAAAACCATCATACTCTATTGAGACAAAGGGAATGTTATTATTATCTTTTCTGAATTTTGGGACAAAACCATCTACAATCAATCCTGGCATGCAGTTGAATGGAATAATACTAATAATACCATCCAACCCCCTTTTTGCATAATCTACTGCCTTTCCCATGCTTACTATGGCCTCTCCGACAATATAATGTCTAGTGTATTTCTCACCATTTGCTACTATTTCTTGCGCAATTATATCATCAAAGCCTTGCATATATGGTAAGGTTGCTTTAAACAACATGTGCTCATAGCCAATCAAAATTTTATATAACGTTGATTTTAAGATCCATTCCCTTAAATTTTCCTTTTTTCTGTTCAAGCTGAATTTTTCTTTTGCAAAAACAGATGCAATATAATAAGAATAAATAAGATATTCTGTTGCTGGAGCTAACCAAGTTTCCATTCCTTTTTTTTCAAGATTTCTTATAATGTATTGATTGGCTTGCTCATGAAGCCTTACAAAGAACTCACCAGCTATTCCTATCTTTGGTTTTTCTTTATACGTTCTTTTAACTTTAGAAAATTCCTCTTGAGCTTTTCTTAGGATTTTTTCAATGGGAGATAATTTTCCATCAAATAAATTATAAAAAAATGCTTTCCCAATAGTTAAAAGGGTTTTGATTTTTCCAAGATTAGTTTTTGAATCTGCTAGATAATCTATAAGCCTTTGCACATATTTCTCATAAATATGATCTGAGGTTCCTTTATTATCCTCATAGGGTCTTGTGTGCATTCTCATTTTTTCAAGCTGATCAACTGCAGTTATACCACACCATGCCTTGACTAATAAAGACATGCCGAGATTAAATTCACTGTCCAGTTCGCCCCCGGTAATTATATCAACATCTATTCCTTTTTTCTGGAATAAAAGAGATTCCAGACTTGCATACTGCCCTAATCTACATGGGCCACAATCAGTTGTTGCCTGAAAAAAGGCAAACTTTTCCTGGTCAAATCCTGGTTTTTGTATAAAATTAAGCATAGCCTCTGTAGTATGTAGATAAGGGGTGCATACTAAACCGCATGTACAGCTTCTCGCTCTTTCCATGGTTTCATCTAAGCTTACTTCTAAAACTCTTGAATGAATTCTATAGGCATTAAAAACAGCAGATAATGCATCATTATGTTTTGACATTGGAGGGATTAAAAGAATTTTTTTACCTTTAATCTTATCAAGACCTTTTAATTTAACGCTAAACACTTTGCTAATTTGCTTTGCTTCTATTCCCTGGTAAGATTTAACTGTATTGAAAAACGCCTGTAATCTGGTATCAATTCCAGCATCTCCGGTATGCTCATCCATTTCAACTGTTAGAAATGGCTTTTGTGTTCTACATCTCATTTGCTGGTTTATTTGGGCATCTGGACCACAAGCAAAATAGGTTATATCAATCCCAAACAGGTTTTTATTATTATTTAATAACTCTATCGCAGCCAGTTTCTTTTGGCCCTGAATCCAGTACATCTTTGGCATTTGTTTAGAAATATCTATTGAACCTATGGGAGCAAGTTCAAGGGGTATTGCCAGATAACCGGCTTCTAATATTTTATTTACAATATCGTTATTAACATTGGCATCATAAGCTGTGTAGGGTCTTGCCATAACCAAAAAAGAAGGCTCATTTTTCTTACATTTCGATTGAATAGAATTAAAGACTTCTTTTGTTTTTTCCTCAATTTTCTTATCAAATTTTTCTTTATTTATTAATCCCTCTTGAAGCGCAGCCCTAACATTTTTTGTGCTATAACCCATCTTTGCTACAGTTTTCTTCATCTGATCCTCAATATGATTTAAACCCCAGTCAAAAAATAGCGAAGGAGAAAGTAAGTTTTTTAGATTGAGACCTTCTTTAACCAGCTTCGGTGCAGATATCATGAGATCTGGTGTAGACTGTGTCCATAGACAGGTGACACAATACTTATAGCCACGAGTTGGTTCTCCTGTATTTGCAATATGGGGGATAAAAATAAAATCAACACCTTTTTTTAGAAGATTATCAACATGACCATAGGCTACCTTAACCGGGAAACAATATTCTGCTGGTACTATCTCCAAACCACGATTAACTATCTTTCTATTCGTTTCATCTGAAACAATGGTTTCTATGCCTAAATAATTAAAAAAAGGAATAAAAAAAGGTGAGAAATCATTAAATAATAAACCCCTTGGAATTCCTACTCTCATTTGCATGCATCCTCCATTATTTTCTGCCTTTCTTCAAATAAGTTAGGCGGCTTTATTTGTTTCTCATCCCTTTTTGCACTGTATCTCTGGCATCTGTCACCTATAAAATAAAATATCTTTTCTTTACCTTTAATTTC
>DAOUWX010000434.1 GCA_030666935.1 Atribacterota bacterium
TAAATTAGTCGTTAGTGAATAGTGAATAGTCGTTAGTTTTACATGCAATTTTTCAGATTTAAATTATCGGGGTATAGCTAAAAACTTAAAGCGAAAAGCTAAAAAGCATAATCAAAAACTCAAAACTTTTTCATAAATATTAAATTTTAACTTCCGTTTTTTACTTCTTTAGTTTTTATTTTACAATATTGTATATGAGATAAGATAGGTGAAACTCAATATACAATACTACATATTTATGTTTTAAATTTTGAGCTATGGCTTTACGTTTTGCGCTTTTCATTTTTCGCTAATACTATACGAGATACTCAATATGCTCTTAACCAACTAAATAACTACTTCTTCAGTTATTAACCCCACTTCTATGCAACTAAAGACAAACTATTTTTTCACCACAAAATTTACATTTTCCATCTTTCTCCAAACCCACATTAATAATATTATAACCAGTTCGCTTGATTAAGGTTTTTTTACAATTTCCACAATGAGTGGTATTGGCTTCCTCATCCCAGATATTTCCCACATATACATATTTTAATTTTCCTTGGGCAATATCCTGAGCTTTATTTAAGGTGGAAATGGGTGTTGCTTCAATGTCCATCTTATAACAGGGAAAATAGCGAGAAAAATGCAAAGGTATGCCTTCGCTTAAAGAAGAAATCCAATCAACCATCTCTTTAATTTCATCTTCGCTATCATTTAAACCAGGAATAATCAAATTGGTTATCTCTATGTGGCAATATTTTCTAGAAATCTCGATAGTTCGCAGTACAGGAGAAAGACTTCCTTTAGAGTATTTTTGATAAAAAGAATTTTGGAAAGATTTAAGGTCAATATTCATGGCATCAATAAAAGGCAAAAGTTTAACAAGGGGTTCACGATTAATAAATCCATTAGTAACCAATATATTTTTCAATTTATTTTTTTTAGCCAACTTTGCAGTATCTAAAACATATTCATACCAAATTAAAGGTTCGGAATAAGTATAACATATTGCTGGAGAATTATTCTTAAGGGCTAATTGTATCGCTTTTTCGGGGGATAACTCTTCCACTTGAACATCTTTTATATTTGCTTGAGAAATAGTCCAGTTTTGGCAAAAAGCACATGTAAAATTACAGCCTATTGTGCCCAGCGATAAAACCATTGTCCCGGGATAGAAATGATAAAGCGGTTTTTTTTCAATAGGGTCCATTCCGTAAGAAGAAACTTTGGAATAGATTAAAGAATAAAGTTTGCTATTTATATTTTCTCGGGTTCGACAAAAACCAACCTGACCTTTCTTTATCAAGCATTCTTTGGGACAAAGCAGACATTTTATAATCCCTTTATCTTTATCGAATAATTCATAAAACATTGCTTTTTTCATTTAAAAAATCACCTCTTAACTAGTCATTAGTGAATAGTGAATAGTTGACAAATATCAACACATCGTGAACTTAAAAGTATCAACACATCGTGAACCTTAATGGTATTTTGTGTCAACACATCGCGAACTGTACTTATAAAATATTCTATACTGACCTTAAAAAAGGAGGTCGGTATGAATATCAAA
>DAOUWX010000086.1 GCA_030666935.1 Atribacterota bacterium
CTCTATCCATTGAGCTACGGGCGCATAAGAAGCCTATTTCATGCGCGGATCCAAAGCATCACGTAATCCATCACCCAAAAAATTAAAAGCCAGCATAGTAATAGCCAGGGCAATACCTGGATACAAAGCCAAATGAGGATAAGAACGAATGGCTTTATATCCTTCTGATATCATCATCCCCCAACTCGGAGTAGGAGGATTTACTCCCAAGCCAATAAAGCTTAAAAATGCTTCAAAGGTAATATATCGAGGTATTTGCAAGGTTACCGCTACAATACAAGGGCCAATTAAATTTGGCAGTATATGTTTAATCATTATTTGAAAATTACTATTTCCAGTTGCCCGAGCAGCTTCCACAAATTCTTTCTCTCGTAATGATAAAGCCATTCCGCGAGCAATCCGGGCCATTCCTCTCCAGGCAGTAACTCCTATGCCAATAAAAATAAAGAATAATCCGCCAAAAGCATTATCAATTGCACTTAAAGTTCCAGCAATAGTTCCGGGAGTAGTTATCGCAAAAGTAGATTTAAAAAGAACCATCATTAAAATAATCAATAATAAGGTAGGAAAACCGTACATAATATCCACAATGCGCATCATAATATTATCGACTTTTCCTCCATAATATCCCGAAACAAGGCCATATAACACTCCCAGTATAAAAGCAGTAGAAGCTCCTATTATTCCTACACTTAATGATATTCTGGTACCATAAATAATTCTACTAAGTACATCTCGACCCATAAAATCAGCACCCAATAGATATTTGTCTCCCGGTTCAGCATAATTATCCTTAAGAGTGCCCTCAGCATAATGATAAGGAGCAATATAAGGGGCAAAAATAGCAAGAATAAGCAAGGTTATAATGATTATCGCACCCAGTATAGCCATTTTATTTTTACACATTCTTCGAAAGGCATCTTTCCAGAGACTTACTTCAGGTCTTTCTAGGATGATTGTTTCACTTTCAAACTTTTCTTTTTCTTTTGATTTTAATTCCAAGATAATATAATCCTCCCTTTCTTAATAATCATTCTACGAATACCTAATTCGAGGGTCAATCCAGGAGTAGGTTAGGTCTACTATCAGATTTGCTATAATTATAAGAAGTGCATAAAGCAGCATAATTCCTAATACTACCGGATAATCACGATTAGTAATACTGGTTATAAAATATTTTCCACAACCGGGAATGGCAAATATCTGCTCTACAATTAAGGAACCGGTAACCAGAGCAGCAAATAGTGGTCCTATTACAGTTACTACCGGAATAAGCGCATTTTTAAGGGCATGGTGGGTGGTGACTTTTTCTTCTGATACTCCTTTTGCTCTTGCTGTTCTAATATAATCTTCCCTAATTACTTGCAGCATACTCGCTCTGGTTAACCGAGCTAAAAGAGCAGCACTTCCTATTCCCAAAGTAAAAGCAGGTAGAATTGCTTGCTGCCAGGTTCCCCAGCGTGCTACAGGTAAAATATGCAGCTTTAGAGCAAAGATCCAGACTAATACAGGACCTAAAGTCATGGACGGAACTGAAACTCCGAGCAGGGCAAAAAACATACAAAAGTAATCAATAAAAGTATTCTGCTTTAAAGCAGATATCATTCCTAAGGGAATTCCTACTACCATTGCTACAATTACAGCCAATACACCCAATTGAGCCGAAACGGGAAAATGTGTGCTCATAATATCATTCACCGTCCTGCTTCGAGAAGAATAAGAGGGACCAAAATCACCATGAAGTGCATTCCAGAGATAATCGGTATATTGCTTCCACAAGGGATCATCTAAGCCATAGTAGGCTTCTAGGTTAGCAATAATCTCCGCTGGTAAAGGTTTTTCTTTGTCAAAAGGTCCTCCGGGAATAACATGGGCTAAACTAAAAGTCACTAAAGATATTATCAATAAAACCGGTATAGCCCATAAAACTCTCCTAATAATATAGTTGATCATACTCTCTTTCCTTTCTTTTTAATTTTTATTAGTATATATTATAACATCAGATAAACACAAAAAATAATAATTAAATTGGTCGTTAGTGTTAAATAGAAGATACAGAATAAATTAGTTAACTGGTTTTCTAGTTAGCTAGTTTAATACTAATAATTTATTAACCAATTAACCAGCTCGCCAAGTAATCAACTAACGAATCAAGATATACAGTTAAATTTAGATATTACCAAATATTATATCATAAAATTAAAAAAAATAAAGGCAAAAAATAGCCATGCACTCCTTTTTATACTTAAGGATGCATGGCTATTTTGAGAAAACTAAAACAAATCAATGTATCTTAAATTCTGTTATTTTGTAATTCTCCAATCCCTGAAATGCTCTCCGCCCAATGGGGCATAACTACGAGTAAGATATGGTTTGGTCATCCTTACGAAAGTATAGAAGTAAATAGGAGCTATGGCAGCTTCTTCCTCACATAAAATCTCTTCTGCCCTCTTGTAAAGTTCTAATCTTTTTGCTGGATCAGATGCTTTAGCTGCTTCTACTAATACTCTATCGTATTCTTCGTTGTGCCATTTAGGTCTATTAGGACTTAAAGTAGAGTGGAATACTTCAAGTAGCCAATTGTTTGCGTCAGGATAATCAGCACACCAGCCAAAACGGAAAATATGAGGAGGATCTTCAAGAGTGCTCTTAAGATATACTCCCCATTCCTGATTAGTTAAATTAACCTCTACTCCTAAATGTTCTTTCCACATCGCCTGAATTGCTTGGGCAATTTTCCGATGGCCTTCGGAAGTGTTAAACATTAAAGTAACTTCCGGCAAGCCTTTGCCTCCGGGATATCCGGCATCAGCTAAATATTTTTTAGCTGCATCAGGATCAAATCCTATACCAACTCCTTCTGAAGGTGAAACATGGCCAAAGATGCCCGGACAGGAAAAGGTAGTAGCTGGTAATTGATTACCTTTGGTAACGTAATCTATTAAGCTCTGCCTATCAATAGCAGCAGAAAATGCTTTACGGACTAAAGGATTATCCAGCGGTGGTTTGCTATTATTAAAGGCATAATAATAGGTACATAATCGAGGGGCGATAAATAATTCTTTACTTAGTACCGGGTCAGCTTTTATTCTATCTAAATCCTCCAAAGGTGCATTTACTGTATCTATTAATCCTTCTTCATACATAGCCATAGCTGTAGAATCTTCTACAATTGTATAAGCATGTATTAGTTCAATTTGTACCTTGTCAGCTTCGTAATAATCCGGATTTTTCTCCAGTACTATTTCATCTTCATGCTTCCACTCTTTTAAAAGATAAGAACCATTAGTAACTATATTTTCAGGATCAGTCCATTTATCGCCATATTTCTCAATAGTCCATTGGGGTATAGGTCGGGCTATCCACATACTAGCAATAGACGGAAAGTAACCAGCAGGTTGGTTTAAGGCAAATTGAATAGTATAGTCATCTATTGCTTTGACACCAATATAATCCAGATCAGCTATTTCGCCGGTATTTACTTCTTGAGCTCCTTTAATTATATAAAGCACATAAGCATAATCGGAAGCATTAGCAGGATCACAGGTTCTTTTTACTCCGTATTCAACATCATGAGCAGTAACCGGTTTTCCGTCAGTCCAGTATATATCTTTTCTTAGATGAAAAGCCCAAACCAGTCCATCTTCTGAGCATTCCCAGGAAGTCGCTAATTCAGGAATAACTTCCATAGTGTCAACATCAAAATCAGTTAAACCAACAAAAAGTTGTTCTATGACATCTACAGATGTTGTATCACTAGCCAAAGTAGGATCCAATGTGGGAGGCTCTGCACCTAAATTATAATATAGAGTTACCGGTTCGGCAAATGCAGCCAAACTAATTCCAATTACTAAGATTAAAAAAAATGTTAGAATTAAAATATTTTTCTTCATTATTACTTTTTTCCTCCTTTTTTTTGATTACTTAATATAAAATAAATTTCTGAATATTTATATTCCTTTTTTGCACCTCCCTTTTGATTTAGTTTGCCTTTTCGCTTTTTTCATTGTTAAGTAATCATATCAACTAAACTTTATTTGATAATTATTATTCCATAAAAAGGCAAATTCTCATTTTGTATTTATATATTACTATATCTTAGATTAGAAATCCTTCTTTTTTTTAAAAATATTTAATATTTTTTTTCTTATCCCTTTCCTCTTACTCCGCCTAAAAATTTATCCTTCTTTAATTTTGGGTTAAATCCCTTCTTGTGCATTACCCCTTTAAGATAACTCATATACTCTTTCCTTTGTTCAACCATCTTTATCTTCTCTCTTTTAAGCCATTCTTCTTTCTTTTTCTTTTCTTCTTCTTTTAGATTTTCTCTTTCTTTGTTGGGGTTTATATTTTTCTCTTTCATTTCAATCCACCTCTTTAATTAAAATATTTTAAGAGATTATGAAATTTAAAATCCTTTAATTATCAAGTACTAAATACATGTTTTCAGTTATCCGTTGTCAGTTTATTTTATTCTACGTCATTGCGAGCTCTGATTTATCAGAGCGTGGCAATCCCTATTTGAGATTGCTTTGGTCGTTTCACTCTCTCGCAATGACAATAATTAGTATTTTTAACGAGTTTGATGAATCAAACCCCACAATACATTACTTATTTCGGGCAGACACAAGGTCTGCCCCTACTCTTACCTTACGACCTTATCTTTCTTCTTCTTTTTTTACTATCCGCTAAACGCTACCCGCTCTACGCTAGATTTTTTCACTAACGGCTGATTATTGTTTTTAAATTAATAAAAAATTTGCTTTAAATTTAGTTAGACTAGCCAATTTTATACCATTTAACAAATCATCTAAATCTTTCCCTTCTAAAGTTTCTCTTTCTATTAAATTACGGGCAATCTTTTTTAATTTCCTTTTGTTTTTAGTTAAAATATCCTTAGCTCGAGTATAGGCAATTTCAATAATTTTTTTAACTTCTTTATCTATTTTATTAGCAATTTCTTCACTATAATCACGTTGTTCGGAAATATCTCTACCTAAAAATATTTGATGTTCTTTTCTGCCTAAAGTAATAGGGCCTATAGTGTCACTCATTCCATATTCAGTTACCATCTGACGAGCAAGTTTAGTAGCTCTTTCCAGGTCATTTTGAGCTCCAGTAGTAACATCTTTAAATACTATATCTTCGGCTACTCTTCCCCCCAACAAAACTGCTAATCTATCCATTAACTCTAATTTGCTAATTAAATATCTATCCTGGGTGGGGAGTTGCAGAGTATAACCTAAAGCAGCATTCCCTCGGGGGATAATCGAAACTTTATGTACCGGGTCGCAATTAGGCAATAATTTAGCCACTAAGGCGTGACCCGATTCGTGATAAGCTATTATCTCTTTCTCTTTTTCGCTAATCAGTCTACTTTTTCTTTCTGGTCCAGCAATAACCCGATCTATAGCAGCTTCTAATTCTTCCATTCCGATTTCCTTTTTGCCTTTTCTGGAAGCTAATAAAGCTGCCTCGTTTACTAAATTTGCCAAATCAGAACCGACAAATCCAGGAGTTCTTCTGGCTACTACTTTAATGTCTACATCTTTAGCCCACGGTTTTCCTCTTGCGTGAACCTTTAAAATATCTTCCCGACCCACTATATCGGGCCTATCTATCACAATACGTCTATCAAATCTCCCCGGTCTTAATAAAGCCGGATCTAAAATATCCGGACGATTAGTGGCAGCAATCATTATAATTCCTAAATTCTGATCAAAGCCATCCATTTCTACCAACAATTGGTTTAAGGTCTGTTCTCTCTCATCATGCCCTCCTCCTAAACCTGCTCCTCTATGTCTTCCTACAGCATCGATTTCGTCCATAAAAATAATGCAAGGGGCGTTAGCCTTAGCCTGTTTAAATAAATCTCTTACTCGGGAAGCACCAACCCCTACAAACATCTCTACAAAATCAGAGCCACTAATACTAAAAAATGGTGCTCCTGCTTCTCCAGCAATAGCTCGGGCTAGCAATGTTTTACCTGCTCCAGGTGGACCATAAAGCAAAACTCCTCTGGGTATTTTAGCTCCTAATTTCTTAAATTTTGCTGGATTTTTTAAAAATTCTATTATTTCTTCAACTTCCTCTTCTGCTTCATCAATTCCAGCTACATCTTTAAAGGTTACTTTGGGAGTCTCTTTTCCTAAAAGCTTGGCTTTGCTTTTTCCAAAGGACATAACCTTATTTCCTCCACCTTGCATCTGCTGTATCATAAATAACCAAATTCCAATTATTAAAAGCATGGGTAATAAAGATGAAAGTAACTGCATCCACCAGGACACCTTTACCGGAGGTTTAGCTTCTATTACTATATTTTTACTTCGAAGGTCATTTATCATCTCTGGGTCATTGGGTGAATAAGTAGAGAATTCTGTGCCGTCCAAAAGTATACCAGTAATTGTATTATCAACAATGGTTACTTTAGATACATTATTTATTTCGACTTCTTTTAAAAATTCAGAATAAGTAAGTTCTTGTTGAGTAGCAGATTTAGGTTCAAAAAACGAACTTATAATTGAAACTGTAATAATTAGCATCAGTAAATATAGACCGATGTTTCTATAATTTTTATTTCCTTTTAGATCTTTTTTATTAAAATTAGGTATTTTAGCCAAGAAAAATTTCTCCTTTTTTCACAAATTTCTTATAATAAGTTTATTTTATACGCTTATTGCAAAATAATTTTAGCATATTTTCTATATAAAAACAAACACAAAATCGTATCTCGTATCTCGTGAATCGTATCTCGTATTTAGTTAGCTGGTTAAATTAGTCGTTAGTTCTAAATACAAGTTTTCAGTTTATAGTTTACAGATGACATTGCTTCACACTGACAAATCGGGGCTTGCAATAACCTTTTAATAGATTCCCTCTTCCGAGGGAATGACAGAGTTGAAAAGGTTGTAACTCGCAACATGCAACTTGTAACCTGTATTTTAACTGGTAAACTGGATAACCATACATACTAGATACGATTCACGAGATACGAGATACGGTTTTACTTTAGCTCTCCCTGGTATATTTCGGGATTAAGGGTAAAAACAAAGGGAACATTCCTAAATTTTCCTGCATAATCCAAACCATAACCAACTACAAATTTATTAGGGATATCGAATCCCAAATAATCAACTTTAATTTTAACTTTCCTTCTGGCACTTTTGTTTAAAAATGTACAGACTTTTAAGCTGGCTGGTTTACGTGATTTTAATATCCGTAGCAAATAATCCAAAGTCAATCCGGTATCTACAATATCTTCAACTACCAAGACATCTTTACCCACAATAGTTTCATCTAAATCCTTTAATATCCTTACTACTCCTGAAGATTCCGTGGCTGCTCCATAACTGGAAATAGCCATAAAATCGAATATCATAGGAATTGAAATTGCTCGAGCTAAATCTGACATGAATATTACAGCTCCTCTTAGTACACCTATAAAAATCAGGTCTTTACCTTGATAATCC
>DAOUWX010000041.1 GCA_030666935.1 Atribacterota bacterium
TATATCATCGGTTTGTCATACACCGGAATCAACTGCTTGCTTATTGCCCTGGTTAGGGGGCTAAGCCTGTTCCCCGCCCCGCCGGCTAAGATTATTCCTTTCATTTTTTTTAACACTCCTTATATCTATATAAATATGGTAAAATTGTTCGTCATTCCGTTCATCACACTATAATTATTTGTTATAAAAATAAATCTTTTATCACGCTTTTCCATCCATTTGAAAAGCGATGGTAGCGACCACTTATTAATTCTATAAATATTTTATTGATGCGTCTCCATCGTGAATAATTATGCATCCATTGCCTTTCATGCAAATGCTTTATCTTTCCTTTTAAAAATTTATTAGTTCTTTTAGTCATTTTATTAACTTCATTTAATCGGTTTAAAATATATACAAGCTGGTCAATTACAATTTGATAAGACTCTAATTTTGCATTATAAGCTCTCTTTAATTGTTCGAGTAAATTTAGTTTTTTCTCGCCATCCATATTTATCCCTATCGATTGCTTGGAATGCAAACGATATTTTATAAGAGGTTTTTCAATAAATATACCTTTCTTTTCAGCAGCACTTGCTAATAAGGCTATCCACTTATCATGAACCCATTCTTTGGGTATTGGTAAAATTAAATTAGTAATTGATTTACTAAGAGCCATAGTAGCTCCTGTAACTATACTACGTCCAGTAAGAACTTCAATTTGATTCCCTTCTTTAAATTTTCTTTTTATATCTTCAGTAAATAACACATAATCCCACAGGGTGCCGTCAATTAAATTTAATTTCCCATCAACCAGTAAAGCATTTGAAAAAATATAACCGAAATCAGGATTTTTCTTAAATACCTCCGTAATTTTTTCAATTTTTTGTGACAGCCATATATCATCTTGGTCACTTAAAACAATTACCTCTCCCTTGCATAATTTTATTGCCTTTTCAAAATTTTTAGTAGCGCCCAGCCTTACCTTATTGTAATAGATTCTTACAGGAAAGGGAGTATCCTTTTCAAATTTCTCTAAAATTTGAAAAGTTGAATCAATAGAACCATCGTCACATATCACTACTTCATCCGGTAAATGAGTTTGCCTGGCAATGCTATTTAATTGTTCCTGTAAATAATCATCACCATTAAAAGTACATAGGGCTACTGATATGGTTGGATTGGCATTATTTTTATTTTTCGATAACATTGCTATGATTTTTATAGCTCCTCAAAAAATTGTATATAATCGTAAAGAATACGATTAATTTTTTTTATTTTCAAATCAACAAGACAATAATTAAACATATTTACTTACTCGCGTTGTCGAAATTAAATCTTTATAAATAGCTTCTATTTCTTTTGTATTTTCTCCAATTGCCTTTACTTTTTTGATTTCTTTACTCATTCTCTCCACTTCAGACGGATTATTAATAAAGTATTTTATTTTTTCAAATAAATCTCTCGAATCTCCAACTTTAAATAACAAGCCTGTCTTGCCATCATGAACCATCTCTGATAATCCGCCTATATCGGAGGCAATGACGGGTGTTCTGCTCATAAACGCTTCCCTTATCGTTAAAGGAGAATTTTCCATGCATATAGAAGGGACAATTAGTATATCGGTTTTTGCAAATATTTTACCTATCTCATCATGTTCAAAGCTTCCCCTAAAATGAATGTTTTTATTTTTTACTAAATTCATATACTCTTTTTTATTTTCTTCTGAGGTAAAACCATATATTTTTAAAACAGCATCTTTAATCGTATCGAAACTCTCAATAAGAATTTTTATTCCTTTATGAATAGATACAGAGCCGATAAATGCAAATCTAATTTGTTTGGATTTTGTTTTTTGAATATTTTTCAAATTGCTATTATCAATTCCCGAACCAATATAGATTGTTTTTTTTGTTGGTACACCGTTTTCAACAAGTTTACTCTTTAATTTTTTTGAAGGTGCAATAAATATATCAACCTTTTTAATAATATCTTGAATCATTTTAGGTCTAAAATAAAATACATAATAAATTGTATATATTTTTATAGTGAGATTTAATATAATTTTTATTATATTTTTTGGTAATGCAATATATGTGTTTGGTTGGAATATTTTTATTTTTTTTAGTCTATATAATCCTTTATTATTTAGGCATTTAATACATTTGCGATCATTATTACTATCTCTGCATAAAACATTATTATTATCGACAAAGTGCGCTTTTGGACATAATAACCAATAATCGTGCACAGTAAATACTATTGGTATCTTATATTTATAAGCAATATTAACTAAATTCATGGAAAGACCGATTAAATGTTGAAAGTGAATGATTTGCGGATTAAATTCCTCAATTAAAGCTTGGAATATTTTATCTATCCCTTTATTAATATCAATAAAATAAATTTTAGATTTAATTAAACCAAAATAAGTATATCTTTTATCACATTTATTTGTATTAACAGCTATAAAAGGCAAGTCCTCAAAATGCCCTTTTTTAAAACCTTTATCGATTTCCGTATCTTTGAAAAAAAGATAAACATCATGATGTTTGCTTAATTCTTTACTAAGACTGCATGTATAAATTTCGGTACCACCCATAGCTTTAGGTAAAAAATCATGGACTACTTGTAAAATTCTCATTTTTTATTTATTCCTCATTACTTTTAAATATTGACCTGATTATAAAATATATTTCGCTTAATATATCTCAATATATTCATTATTGGTTTTGGAAATAATAAAATTAAAAAATTCCTAAAAAATAATACCCATATTTCTTTGTTTAAAGGGTAATTGGCGAAAGATTTAGTTAATAATTTAAAAGCATTTTTATAATCTTTTCCTTTAAAAAAGATTTTACTCCAAAAACAATAATTTTGTGAAATATTTCTCTTGCTTTGAA
Organism: Atribacterota bacterium; assembly: GCA_030666935.1. Lineage (GTDB taxonomy): Bacteria > Atribacterota > Phoenicimicrobiia > Phoenicimicrobiales > Phoenicimicrobiaceae > Sediminicultor. The sequence continues at coordinate 2,886 of DAOUWX010000041.1, forward strand.
ATCCTGATTTAGTAATTAAATAATCGTCTAAAAAACTATTTATTTCTTCTTTTTTAAGAGTCTGTAATTTATCTTGTCCAAATTTTTTTCTCTCTTTTGCTAATTCAATTGCAAGTAAAGCATATTTATCCTGCAATGTCTTTTTCTTTACAGAAACTGAGTCAATATTAATTCTCCATTTATATAGAGATTTGGGAATATTTGCCACGTCAAACTCTTCTGTAATGCGAAGTGTAAAATCAAAATCTTGTGCAAATTTGAATTCTTCCCGATACATGCCTATTTTCTCTATACATTCTTTTTTAAAAATAATTGAACCATGAGCAAATTGATTACCTTCTAATAATTTTTCTTTTAATTTCCTGTTTTCGGTTAAACAATTTATCGTATTTATTATTTTATCTTTTTCATTTATTAAAAAATAATCTGTTCCTACAAGTGCCACATTACTATTTTTTTTAAGAAATTTTAATTCTTCTTCAAATCTAGTTGGCAGAGAAATGTCATCAGCATCCTGACGAGCGATATAATTACCCTTCGCTATTTTTAATCCCTTATTCAAAGATTTTGTAAGACCAATGTTTTTTTCGTTATTAATTATTTTAATTCTCGGGTCTTGATAACTCTTCAAAATCTCAGCTGTTTTATCAGTAGAACCATCGTTTAAAATTAAGAATTCAAAATCTTTAAAAGTCTGCGACAAAATACTATCAATTGCTTCTCGAAGATATTTTTCTCCATTATATACAGACATAAGAACAGTAACTTTCGGAATTTTCATAAAATTAGTCCCCTACCCTTATCCAAGATTTTGGTACAATATCTCCTTCGTCTGCACTTCTAAACCATCTTTTTGGAGCACATACTATTTTATTAGGATTATTTGATAACCAAGCTCCCCACCAACTAAACGAACTATTTGCAATTATAAAATATTTACAATTTGACATAAGCCTTAAATCTTCATATCCTTTTTTTGGGCTATTAATATTGACATAGATAGTTAGATATTTCAATTTTAAGTTTTCTTTAGTCCATTGAGAATCATCTGAAAAAATAAAAAAAGTAGGATTTTTTACTTTTTTTAAAATTATTTTTACGGCGTTATAATAATATTTTAATGAACAAGCTCCATGAACCTCGCTTGTTTTTTTATTGCTAATATAATCTCCTCTTCTTATATGAATACATACGGAATTTGAGTTTTCTATTTTTTCTAACATTAATTTATTTCTTTTATCTGGTTTTGTTTTTATTAAAAAATCCTTTATTATTATATTTCTAATTTCTCTAAAGTAATTTTCCGATTGCCAGTAACCATCAAGATAAATATTCCCCTTTTTTACTAATATTTTTTCATTGAAATACAGGTCATATTGCTTAATATAGAGATAATATTGACCCAATACTTTGGAAATAATTCTGTTATTAAATATTCGAATAAACATCATTGTAAATTTTGAAGCTATACTGCCAGATATATTAAAAATGTCTAATTCATAGTGGCGAAGTTTATCCTGTTCCAATCCCGAAACATCCAATTTAAGTGTAGTAATGTTTTTTAATGCTAGGTATTTTCCTAAGGCATATTGGAACATTTGATTCCCCAACCCTCCTCTTAATTTTACTATAATCAATTCTTCTCACCTCTCACATGATAAATACCTGTAAAAGCTTCAATAAATTTTTTATCGTCCAAATAATAGATTAAACTTCTTTAATTAATTATTCTTTGTAAAAACCTTTCTTTTCATAACATATACATGCCAATTAAAGTTAAATAATTTATTACAATCATAATCTTTTTTAGAAAAGCGTTATAATATAAACAAATTTCTTTTTTATCTTTTTTTAATGTCCTCAAAAAGTATATTACTATAATATCTCCTAATTTCTTCAGGGTTTCTTATTGATATTATTCTTGTAAAACATACTGCATATTGCCGAGACGCATTAAAATTAGGCAAAATCACCGTGTATAATTTCTTAAGAGATTTATAATAAATTATTATTCCATATATTTGACCTTGGCATTGCGTAGTTATTTGCACTATCTAATGATGCATAAAAAATTCTCATTTCATTTTTCTCCATTTATTTAGAAGCTCTTTATCATCGTTAATGATAAAACTTCTTTTACCCTTTTTTGTTTTTGGTATGTCATCAACAAAATTAATTCTTATTTTCATACTCTGTGTAACTTTAGACAGTATATTTTCAAAACTAATAATCTCTTCATCTTTACACCATTTATTTTTAACCAAATTTACTTCTAATAAATATCCGGGTTTTTGAACATATTGTACTGCTCTTATTCCTGTTCTAAATTTACTATCATCCTCTCCTGCTCCAACATAACCAATCCCATGATACATCAGGTATGTTGCACCAACTATTCCATTTTTTGTTATTAAAAAATCATTATCTCTCCCTTTTGCTTTTATTAGTGGCAATTCTCTCTCGCAAGAACATTTCTTATCTAAAAATTTTACAGAATCCCCATTCTTATACCGTATAAAAGGCATAGCTCTATTCCATAAGTCAGTTACAACCATTTCTCCATCGACATCTTCAATTATTGCGCGTTCCATAAAATAATGTAGCCCCTCATGTGAGTCGCATTCCCAGGCACATGCACCACCATCATTACAACAGTATTCTTCGAATACTTTACAATCAAATGCTCTTTCCATTATTTCTCTTTGAAAATTATATAAATTTTCAGATATTGGATCAACTGATTCAATGCCCTCCAATTTTATATTATTATCCAAACAATATTTTGCTAATATATATAGCGAACCAACATATCCCCTTAGATGCTGAGGTTTAAATTCAATTAATTGTTCTACATTTTTCTCTAAATTTTCTATTGTTAGACCTCCAATAAGATTAATTGTATTTTTATCCTTGACTAAACCTTGAGCGGAAGAAATAATGGCAAGTTTTTTACCGGGGATGTACCCATTCCAGGACCAACCTCTTAAATGTGAGTTCCAACGAATTTCACGACTCTCCTCAGATTCATAGTATTTTAAAGATGTGCCGGTTGAACCACCAGTATATAGTGTAGCAGAAATCAATTTATCATTTACAAAATCTTTATTATTCTGTAATTCCTCCCTTGTAGTAATAGGTATCTTCCATAAATCGTCTTTTGTTTTTATATCCTGTGGTTTTAATTTAGCTTTTATAAATTTTTCACGATAGCCCAGAATATTATCATATACATATTTAATAATTTTTCTAAGACGCTGATTCTGGAAATCCTCCAATTTATCAATAGACCACCATTGACTCATATTTAAATCGATAATTCTTTTAAATTTAAATCGTTTTATTAGCTTATTTATTTTGTTAATCATCTTCTCTCTCCGATTACATGATAACCAACTGTAAAATCTTCAATAAATAACTCATTATCCATATCATATAAATAAATTGGAATTAAGATTTGAAATAAATATTTAATAATTATTCTTTTAACATTAAATCTCGTATATCTTTTATATTTTATTACTTGTCCTCCAACTCTATTTGATTCCTGCAAAAAATGCTTTAACAAACCACCATTTGGTTCGATACTGATTAATTCAATACCATATTTTTCAAGATATTTTTTGTAAAAACTTGGGGTAAATCCCCCATAATAGTGATAGGGCATCATATGAAGCCCACAACCAAGTGGAGCAGTTAGATATAATCTTCCGCCTTTTTTTAATATTCTTGAAAATTCTTTAATTGCTTTGATTGGCTCTGGAATATGCTCTAAGACCTCAGTACACAAAATAATATCAAAAGATTCGTCCTTCACTGGAATTTCTGTAATATCTGAAACATAATCTATCTTTCCATATTTAAGGTCTCCATCAGTGCCACCTTCGGCTTGGCAAAAATCCTGCGTAAAATATTTACAATGTTGAAATAATTCTTTATAGCGACATGAGCCCGCTCCTATATCTAACACTTTAGAACCTTTTGGAATCTTTGAAGATATTTCCTTTGTCCACTCATCCCGATTCCGCTGGTTAAAATTTACATAATATTCTGATTTTTTTATTTTTCGAGAAATAAATTTTAACATTTTTCTTTGTCCTTCTTAAACCAAAATAATCCACAAGCATAGTTTGATTTTTCTAAAACATCAATATCAATATTTTCAATAAATCTTCCCGAATCTGTTACTCCAGAAACTTCAATTAATTTCAAATCCTCAAAATAACTAATAATTGAGCGAGGTGAATGTACCCTATGTGCGTTAAAGTATGTTTTTTCTTTCCCAATTGGTACTAAAAAGTACAAATTTTCTACGTTTTTAACTTTAACGAAAGGCATAATAATTACCCGGTAAAAATTCTATATCCTCAATAACTGCTCCAATGTCTTTGGCTATTTTTCCCACTCTCTCAGCGTCAGGCAATTTATTACTTTTGTCTTGATAAGCAAGCAGAATATGCCTTGCATTAAACCACTCATGAGTTACCACATAATCCTGTGAAAACTTTGAGCTTTCACTTAGTGCCCATGTAGAAATAAACAGATCCGCACTAATCTTATGTCGATCTACAAAACATATGGGTATTAGATTAATTTTTCCAGCATGAATACTATCTTCATAGTTTTGTAATAGGTTAACACTTTCTTCCCCTAATATAGTGGCTAAATACAACCATTGAATAGAGCTAAATAGTGGAGTATCAATAATGATATATGTTGATGGTGTAGATTTTAACCGTTTGAAGATTTTTGCCATATTGCCGTATCCACCACCCCATTCAACAATTGTATTTATTTGGTCTAAGTTACACTTTGTTTTATCTAAGAATCTAATGAGATGATACAGATGATGAATACTATTATGAGAGGTAGGGTATGTAAAATTTAAAAGAAGAGGCATACCAACATATTCTTCCTGCAGGAGAAATTTTAGTTTATCTTTTGAGTTTTTCTTCTCAAGAAAGGTTAGTTCCTCTTTGAGCCATCTACCACCAGAGGTAACAAACATTGTGGACATAATTATCGGATCTCTAAGGAATGAAAATGGAGGGTAAGGGAGGAAGACTTTTTCAAGTTTTGTGTTATAATTCTCCCAGAGTGGGGTTGTAAATTGATCAATATCGTATTTCTTGAGATTATTATAAATGTTATAGAAGTTATTTCGTAAAGCATTAAAAGCAATTATTTGATTACGTTTAGTTCGAGCCAACCTAGTTTGCAATAATTTCATTTTTAGCTGAATCACCCTTCTTTTAAACGAAAAGAACAACTTTTTAAATAGGTTTGGGTTACTATCACCGCTGTTTTTTACTTGAAAGGCATAATATTCTCCTATAAATTTCTGAGTAGACGGACGAGTGCAACCATATGTTGGTTTTTTAGAGAGTATATAATTTCCATCATACCCGGTGATAAAGTAAGTCAGATGTTTCGTGGGTGCTATCGATTCTAAATTTGTATCATAAGTCTCAAACTTTTTAAAGTCTATAGATCTAACAAAAAAACAATTAGTATCAGTTATGGCAATTAAACGGTAGTTTTTTTTCTCCGCAAGTTTAACTAACGAAAGAGCTGAGCAACCAAAATAGTTTCCTTTTTCAGATATTAAGTCCATGTGGATAGGGATAGTTGGATTATATTCGCAACTAATTAATCTAGGGTGTAATTCTTTTAAACTCTCAAAAATATAATAATCATCCCCATCAATATCTATAGATAAAAAATCTATATCATCGGATATTTCTTCTCGCTTTAGAATATTCTCAAGAGTATTAGGTCCCTCATAACTTACGAATGTGTTTAGGCAATGGCAATCGTATTTTTTAACATTCTCCACTAAGGATTTATATTTGACCTCATCAACCTCAATTAGGATTCCTTTCCATCCATTTATCCAGAGGTTCGCAGTATTCGATAAATAGAAACCGTCCCAAGCTCCAAATTCAATACATACTTTAGATGAAGTTCCTAAAATTTTAAATATTCTCTCAATTATTCCATCCTCACCAAATTGAGAGTAAACATTGTACGCATAATTCGAAAGTTTTTTTGTAGAAATCATATTTTTCATATTAGCCTTTCCGAGTTTTATCCCAATCAATCGTCTTATTAAGTCTCTCTCAAAAATCTATTTCAACTTCGGACACAAGACTTTTTTGATTATTCCTCTATTTTTGTAGTATCCTATATTTTTTTACCATCAAATTTTGTAAGTTTTATTATCAATTCAACTAATCTTTAATTTTTGTATTAAAATAATTCCTAAATGATTTTATAATAAACTAAAATCTTAAATTAAATACCGCCAAAATTTAGTTTTCTAAAATTACATACCCATATTTTATTTTATGCTTTTAAAGACCAGTCGGGAAACGGATTAATTAAAGCATTATTGGTCAATCCACTTTTTATATTAAATGTATAACTTTTTTCATGCCACTCTAAAACATTTGCAATCTCTTTCTCTGCAAAAGTAATAGAACATATGTATTTAGATGGTTTAAATGCTAATTTATCTATACAAAAATCAATATAACCCTTGCCTGAAATTTTATCCACATTATATCCATCAAAATTAGAATAATTTGAACTGACTAATAAACCCTCTATATTAACTAAAGAAACTGTGAATATAGGTTTCTTAACAATTCTTCTACAATTAAAATATATTCGTAATTTAAAATAATCACCCACTTTAAAATTGGTGCATTTTTGTTCTTGATTATTTAAAAATTCTATTCTCGAGATACTTACTTCTGAATCATATTGATAATGTTTTCCTTTTATAAAATTGCTGTTTTTACCATTTTTAATAATATTTTCTTCATATAAATTACAGATATTATGAACTTCTCCAATTTCTTTTATTTTTCCATTATTTAACCAGAGAACTTTTTTACATATATTTCTAATTGCTTGCATATTATGGCTTACTATCACAACCGTACCACCATTTTGTCTATACTCACTCATTTTTCTATGACATTTCAAAGAAAATCGTAAATCCCCTACTGCCAACACTTCATCCACCAGCAAAATATCCGGCTCACAATGCACTGCCACGGCAAATCCCAGGCGTACAAACATTCCACTCGAATAATGTTTCACCGGAACATCCAAAAAATCTCCAATATCTGCAAATTCCACGATAGCATCAAATTTTTTATCTGTTTCTTCTTTGGTCATTCCCAAGATTGCTGCATTGATGTAAATATTTTCACGGCCAGTAAGCAAAGGATGAAATCCCGCACCTACCTCAATAAGTGCACCTACGTTGCCTTTGACAGAAATTTTTCCCTTATCAGGCCAGAAAATACCGTTTAAAAGTTTAAGAAGAGTAGTTTTGCCAGAACCATTAGTACCGATAATGCCCAGTGTTTCTCCCTTTTTTACTTCAAAAGAAATATCATCGACCGCCCAAAATTCGTTTTTTCTTAATTTATCTGAATGAGAACTCAAGCCAAAGGTATTTCGAGCAATATCTTTGATGCCGTATAACATCGACCTTTTTAGAGACTTGCAGTATTTTTTAGAAACATTGTCCACTTTGATGGCGACACTATCGGAAGAAGTAGATGGGTTGATGGGTTGATGAGTAGATGAGGTAGTAGGTGGATGAGTGGATGAGTCTAAATTGATATTTTTAAATTCTTTGTTTTTTGATATAAAATTATCAGTCATTTTATCTTTACCTTCTACTTTATTAATTATTAACTTTATTTCTTAAGTACTTTATAAAATTGAGGGTCATTTTACGTAATATTTCTATTTCCTTTAATAAATCCTTAACATCAGGGATAAATCCTAAATTTTTTGATATTATAACCTGAGTCTCCAATTCAGATAAAGACCCTAAAGAGATATAGATGAATCGAATATAATCTGATTTAGTTTTTTTTGCTGCACCTTCAGCAATATTACTTGGATAAGAAATTGCTGACCTTCGCATTTGGGAACTTAATCCATAAATTTCCTTTTTAGGAAACTTTCCAGTAATCTTATAAATATCAGTTACCAAATCAACGCCCTTTTTCCATATATCTAAATCTTTATGTGTTTTCAATTATTCTCTCCTTTACTTTTCAACTCTACTTCTTTTTAACATTTCCACTCTTCAACTCTTTTTCCTCTCAGCTCATCTACTCTTTCACCCTTCTACTCATCCACTTTTTTACCCATTCACTCATTCAACTCTTCAACAGTTCCACATTTCAACTGATTTTCTCATCTACCTTTCAACTGATTTTCTCATCTACTCATCTACTCACCCACTCTTATATTCTCTCCGCCACCCTGGTTTCGGTTAAATGAAATACTATTAAACAGATTACAAAGATAAAAATTGAAATAACACTGGAAATTAAAAAACCTTTCCATTCGCTAATTGTTCCGGTTAATACGAGCTCTCTTGGAACAGAAGTCAAATAATATAATGGATTGTAATTAGTTATTCGTGCAAGTATTCCGGTTGAAGGTTTGGCATATAAAATGGGTGTTAAAAACATTAAGAATGTCATTAAAATTGAGAGTATATTTCCGATATCTCTCACAATCCCGTTTAGGAGTGAGAAAATAAAACCGAGACCAAGAGTTAATAACATTATGGGAATCATAAATAGTGGAATCAGTAGTATAGCTGTGCTTGGTGCAATCTTATAATAAACAAATAATATAATCACCAGGGTAAACTGAATCAAGAAGGATACGATTGACTGACCAGCAGAGGCAATTACTAATGATTTTTTAGAAAA
>DAOUWX010000256.1 GCA_030666935.1 Atribacterota bacterium
ATCGCCTGCCTGATTCTGGGTCACACGCTGATGCCATACCTTATTTTCAATTTTAAAGGCATCAGGGTGTGAACCAAATTTATAATTATGGACGGGCAGGCAATTATAATTCTGCATATGGTCTAATAAATTAACCGTCCCTGTTTCTCGCATTCCATTTTGTATATGATCTAATCCTAATATTTCTTTAGTTAATCTTCGTCCTGCCTTCGTAACAAGTTCGGGATAAGCTACATTATTAGAGCTTGCATTTACCCCGGTATATTTAGTAACAATGGCTAAAATTTTCTTATCCCGGAAGACGCTTCCCGTTCCTCCGCGCCCCGCTTGTTTAATCCGAACTTTCCTGCGGCGCACATCATACCACGTAACATTTAAAATTCCTAAATTGGTATTTTCTGCTCCTCTTCCGGAGGAAACAATGCTAAGATTTCTTTTATCTTTTTCATCATCAGCATATTTTTCAGTCAGTTTTTCGATAAGTAAATAAGTATCTGAATTTATTCCCGGAACTTCTTCAATAATAACTTTTCCTTTATTTCCATCAATAAAAATAATCACATCTTCTTTTGCTTTGCCTTGAATTTCTAAAAGGTCCCAACCGGAAAATTTCAAAAAAGGAGCAAGATAACCTCCTACGTTATTATCATTAACTGTTCCGGTCTCCGGTGAAAGACTTACTACATGGGTCTTGCCGGTACCGGAATATTGAGTAACCCCGCAAATAGGTCCGGTGCAAAAGATTATTTCATTTTCAGGATCATTCCATTTTGTTTTTGAGGAAACAGTATCCCATAAATACCATATACCATAACCACGGCCTCCGGTAAAGGTTTCCTTTACCTGAAGGTCAATGGGTTTTTCTTCAATCTTATTTTCTGAAAGATTAATATACAAACGCCTATCAGTATAACCTTTTTCTACTTTTCCCGGCTCAAATTCAAAAGATGCTAATAATTTTTGATTTTCTTTGCTTTCTTCAAACATTGACAAATTTTCCTCCGTTAATCTGTTTAATTAATAACAACATAAATATATTTTAAAAAATGTTTTCATTAAATTTTACCATATAACACTAAATGAAGCCATCTTATCTCTTTTAAAATTAAGACAAGATGGCCTCATTTTAAATTATTCATTACAAAACAAACTATTCTTTAAACTTCTTCTGCTTTCTTCACCTTAAGTTCAGGTAGAGGGAAGGAAATTCCAGCTGATTTTGCGGATATTGATGAAAATAGGTAAAGCAGAATTCCCACTAATACTACTCCTAAAAGTAATACTAAACCTACGGACATACCATTCCCTGCCAGGAGATAGCCTAATATAGCAACTCCGGCGGCAGTTAAGGCATAAGGTATCTGAGTTTTAACATGATCTATATGGTCAGAACCAGAGAACATTGAAGACATAATAGTAGTATCAGAAAGTGGTGAACAATGGTCCCCCATAACCGAACCGGTCAATACTGCAGATATGCCCAAAGGTAAAGGTACACCTAAAGCTAAAGCTAAAGGAATAGCAATAGGCATAGCTATAGCCATAGTCCCCCAGGAAGTACCGGTAGCAAAGGAGATAACATTACAGATTAAAAACATAACCATAGGTAGTAAAATCGGAGATATAACTCCTTTGGCAGCGTTTACCACATAAGGAGCTGTTCCGATACTACTACAAACACTACCTATCGACCAAGCGGAGATTAAGACTAAATTAGCTAAGACCATCATCTTGGCTCCGTCTATAAAGGCGTCCATCATATCAGCTAAAGTTCCAATCCCCTGGGCTTTATACATCAATATGGCTGTGATTACAGCAAACATAGCTCCCCATAAAAGGGCAGTCATAGCATCGGCATCAGAAATTGCAGCGGTAAATGATTCGGCAGAAGTGCCTCCACCGGTCCACCACATTCCAAACATACTAACTGCCACCAGTACTACAATAGGCACTACCATATTTACAGTCTTCTGAGGTACATCTTCTAATACTTTTAATTTGCTTCCACCGGAAAGTGGGGTTGCTCCATCAGCAAATACTTTGCCGGTAGTCCTTGTGCGATATTCAGCTTTTAACATAGGCCCATAATCTCTTTGGGATAAGGCGATAGCCAGGACTAATATAATAGCAAAGATACTGTAGAATCGATATGGTATTGATTGTAAAAAGATGGTGTAAGGAGTTAGAGACACCGAAGTGCCTTCTATAGCATCACCAATAAGCCCAACTTCATATCCAACCCAGGTAGAAATCAGAGCTATAGAAGCTACTGGAGCAGCTGTTGAATCAACAATATAAGAAAATTTTTCTCGGGAAACCCCCAATTTATCAGTTACTGGCATAAAGGCATTACCTACTATTGCAGTATTAGCATAATCATCAAAGAAAATTATTAATCCAAATAACCAAGCGGTAAATTGCCCACCACGAGCACTTTTTACTTTATCAGTTATACTTTTAACAAAGGCTTGAGCACCGCCAGAAAGATAGATTAAACCGATAAGTCCACCGATTACGAAGTCAAATAATAATATTGTGGCATTCCAACTGTCAGCTGCATTCTCTACAATATAGCCTAAGGTTTTAGTAACACCACCTACGGGATTCCAACCTGTTAAGATGGTAGCACCTACCCATATACCTATAAATAGAGAAGCTAAAACTTGTTTAGTTATAAAGCAGAGAACAATGGCTACCAATGGTGGCAATAGGGATAGAAATCCGTAGCTTTTTTCTACTTCTTCTTCAGCAGCCAAAGACATTCCGGATAATATAAAGAACATAAATATCAGCAAAGTCAATAACAATATAAGCTTATACTTGTTCCAGTGATACATTTTTAATTCACTCTCCTTATTTTAAAAAATAATATTTTTCTTTAGCTTAATTACAGCTAATTTGCTAAGTGTTTTTAGGCCTTCCATATCACCTCCTGTCCTTAATTTTTTGACTCAAGACTTCTTCTAAATCAGGTTTGCCAATCTCTTGAAGTTCATATTTTACTCTGATCGATTTCTTGTTAATCTTAATAATCCGGGATAAATCAATAGGAGTACCAATGATTACTATATCACAATCAACAGCATTTATAGTATCTTCCAGTTCCTGAATCTGTTTTTTACCATATCCCATTGCAGGTAATAGTGTCCCTATCTCGGAATATTTTATATAGGTATCTTTGATAGTGCCAAGGGCATAAGGACGGGGATCTATAATCTC